>WYBG01000316.1 GCA_011526015.1 Deltaproteobacteria bacterium
GTACCAAAAGCGCCCCTTCTAAGAAATCTAAATACCGGTTTACGGTAGTATGGGAAACCCCCAATGCCCGGCCAAAATGGCTGGCGTTCCACACCGCTCCATGGTAATGTGCCAACATCGTCCAAAAGCGATAGATAAGTTGGGGAGACACATTCAATCCCAGCAGGGGAATGTCTCTTTCAATATATGTCTGAATGAACGCTTCTAACCACTGCACTGCTTGCCGGTCGCTATCGGCAAGAAACGCTTCCGGGAATCCCCCCCGAAACCAATGCTCCTGGTAAGAAGTATTTCCGGGAAGCTCTTTTAGATGAAATGGAGAAAGTTCAATATAGGAAACCCGACCGGCCAGGGATTCGGAGGCATCTTTAAGAAGGTTTGGGCTGGCGGACCCCAGGATCAAAAATCTGCCGGCGGTGCGTTTCCGGTCGATTAACGCCCGTAACAGGGTAAACAACCCCGGCATTCGCTGAATTTCGTCGATTATGACGCATTTATCTTCATGCTGTGCTAAATACAATTCCGGCTCCTGAAGCTTGGCCAGGTCCGAGGGTAATTCCAAATCCAGATATACCGGGGGGGTGGGCAGACGGGGAATAATTTGCTTTGCCAGGGTAGTTTTTCCTACCTGCCGCGGCCCCAGAATTCCTACTACCGGAAAGTGATTTAATTGCTCCAGCAATTTTTTGGTGATATACCTTTCGACCATCATCCATATTCTCCAAAGTCGGTACTATAAAATAACCTTTTCCCTTGAAAATTGAAAGCGAAATTAACAATTTTCAAGGAAAGATAGAAGCTTTGTGATGAGTAGCAAGTGAATCCCCGCTTGCCCATTTTCCCCCTTTAACCGGAGTGTTATAACCCGGTAAAGCTTCGATCGAATTGATAATTTTTTTTCTTGACAAATTCAGTATGGTTTCTTTAACATTAGTCACTCTTTTTGAAGTGACTAATGGGTTTTCTGTGGATGTTTTGCTCTAAAGCGGTTAGATTCAGTTGTTCATCACACATTTTTCGGAGGCCCCCGTGAAGGTGAAAGCTACCATTCTCCTTCTTCTTCATTTAATCCTGAGTTTGCAAGTTTTTGGCGGAACGACGGGCAAAATTGTCGGAATCGTCAAAGATAAAACCTCCGGTGAAGGCCTTATCGGGGTAAATATCCTTCTTGAAGGAACCACCCTGGGGGCGACCACCGACCTGGACGGATCCTATTTGATCCTGAACGTCCCTCCCGGCGTTTACACGCTCGCGTTTCAATATATCGGGTATCGAGAGCTGCAAAAGGCGAACGTGCAGGTCAGCGTGGACTTTACCACTACGATCAATGTGGAGTTGGAAGAAGCGACGGTCGATTTGGGGGAAACCATCCAGGTGGTGGCGGAGCGGGAAGTGATCCGCCGCGACCTTACCTCCTCCCAGGCGGAGCTTACCGCCGAAGATATTGCGGTGATCCCCTCGCAAACCTTTGAAGACCTGCTGCAGCTCCAGGCCGGGATCGTGCGCAACGACCAGGGCGGGTTTAACATCCGCGGCGGGCGTTCTTCCGAGATCGCCTTCTGGGTGGACGGGGTTTCCGTCACCGACGTGTTCGACGGCAGCAACGGGGTGGAAATCGAAAACAATGCCATCCAGAGCTTGCAGGTGATCAGCGGAACCTTCAACGCCGAATATGGGCAGGCGATGTCCGGGATTATCAATATTGTCACCAAGGAAGGCGGCGATAAGTACTCCGGGCAGGTCTCCGCCTACATGGGACGGTATATCAGCGGGGACAGCTACAATTCCGTGGAGTCGTTCGATCCGAATAATACCAATGATGTTTATCTGAACCTGGATGACGTCTCCGCCACGAATATTTACAATATCCAGGTAAGCTTAGACGGGCCGGTACCGTTTACCCGCGGAAAGGGGAATTTCTTTATCAATTTCCGGCGCTGGTACGACGACGGCTGGCTTTACGGCCAGCAGGTGTACCGCGCCGATGGCGACACCATCCGGCTTTCCAATGGCCGCATCGTGGGAACCCCCGGCGACGGCAGCATTGTCCCGATGAACTATAATTCCTGGTACACCGGGCAGGCCAACCTGACCTACCGCTTAACCAATTTGATCAAATTAGGAGTCAAATTGAACGGCGAAGACCTGGAGTTCCGGGAATATGACCATTACTATAAGCTCAACCCGGACGGCGATCTCACCAAATTCCAGCAAGGATACAACACCACTTTCAGCCTCGATCATACCCTGAACGCCACCACCTTCTATAATCTCAAATTCTCCTATTTTGAAAAAGATTTCAACCAGTATGTTTATGAAGACCCCGAAGACCCCCGCTACGTGGATAACACGAAATTTGCCGTACCGGCCTTCAATTTTGGCACCGGGGGGCAGAAGAACCAGCATTTCAACCGTAACACCATCAGCCGGATCTATAAATTCGACCTCACCTCCCAGTTAACCAAAAAACACCTGGTGAAAGCAGGGGTGGAAACCCGGTTTCACACTATCTACTTCCAGGATTACAATGTAATCGACGCAAATCAATCCGATTCCGTCTTTACGCCCATCATGCCCGGCCCGGGCGATCCGAATTTCAGCCAATACGCTTTCAATCCCATTGAATTCTCTGCTTATGTGCAGGACAAAATGGAATATAACGATTTTATCGTGAACCTGGGCCTGCGCGTGGATTATTTCGATGCTAAGGGCAGAATTCTGCGCGACCCCCAGGACCCGAATATCAATTCCCCCATTTTACCGGAAAACCAGCAGCTTTCTCTGGAAGAGCGGGAACAAATCTGGTATGACGAACCGTCTGCCAAATTGCAATTTTCGCCGCGGGTGGGGGTCGCTTATCCCATCAGCACCCGGGGGCAGATTCACTTTTCCTACGGCCATTTTCTGCAAATCCCGGAATTCCGCTTGCTATATGAGAACTCCGATTTCCGGGTAACCCGGGAAAACGGGATCAACAATAAGATCGGCAACGCCGACCTGGACGCCCAGCGCACCATCATGTATGAAATCGGTCTTCAGCAGGAACTGACCAATGATATTGGGTTCGACGTTACCGGCTTCTACCGCGATATTCGCGACTGGGTGGGAACTTCTCCCTTAGTATCAACCTACGCGGTGGACATCAAATACAGCCAGTATGAAAACCGCGACTACGCCAACGTGCGAGGAATTACCTTCGCACTGCGGAAGCGCTTCTCCAGCCATTATTCCGTTAACCTGGACTATACCTTCCAGATCGCGGAAGGAAACGCCTCCAATCCCGATGACGCCTACAACGATATTCAGAACAACAAGGAGCCGCGCAAGAGCATCGTTCCCCTGGATTGGGACCGCAAGCACGTGCTGACCGGAAATTTTTACCTGGGCTTCAGTTCGTTCGGCGCTTCCATATTGGGGCGGTTCGAAGGCGGCCTGCCCTACACCCCCAACCCCGTACAAGGGTCCCGGGTTGGCTCTTCCATCTCCACGGACCTGCAAGAAAACAGCGGGCGGCGGCCCAACCTGGTAACTTTCGACCTCCAATTGTTCAAAGATTTCAATTTGCGCACCGGCGGCCAGACGCTTCGCTGGAGCCTGTTTGCCAAGATTTTCAACCTGTTCGATACTCGCAATGAACAACAAGTTTATGACGATACCGGGCGCGCGACCTATACTTTACAATCTGGCATCAGCGGGGCCACTGCGGATCCGCTCTATGCCGTGCAACCGCAATATTACACCCAGCCAAGAAGAGTGGAAATAGGCTTCTCCTTCGGGTTCTGAAAAAGCAGCAGTGGGAGTTACATTGCCAACCGACAACTGCCGCGACCACTTCACAATAGTCAAAGATCGGGTGATAATACACAAAAAGGGTATGGTATGAAGAAATTCAGTGCTGCGTTACTAATAGCTTTCTTGACGTCTCTGCTCTTGCCCCTCACGGTAAAGGCTCAATTTTATAATGAACTAAGAGGTACACCTGACGAACGCAAAGTAAACGTGCACAGCGGCAATCAGGTACGCACTACCTTCTTTAATTATGGCTTTATTGGCCGACGCAGTAATGTTCCGGAAGATTTTGGCGGAGAGTGGCCGATCAATACCGGGCACTTTTACGTGGGCGACATTAGCGTGATGGTCGGCGCGGAGATCGAGCTGCCCAGCGGCGTGAAAATTTACCCCGTCACCGTGGCCGACGGCCCCCGGGGGAACAACGAATACAACCCCCAGGACCCCAACGATTTCTGGGGCTGGGAGCCGCTTCCCGGCTTCGCGAACCCGGATACCACGGTGGTGGCGATGAGCCACCAGGCGCAAAGCTGGCCCCCCCGCTGGCCGGACCGCGAAACTGATATCAACGATCCGGGCTGGCCGGGGCAGTGGAACGGGTTTTTCGGAAAAGACCAGTTCAACGCCGACCAGGAAAGCTACTGGTGGATGGATGACAGCCGCGACCGGGAATTTATCCTGAAACCCGAGCCATTCTATCCCGATTCCAACGACGCCGGCGACCCCACTTCCGGCGGCTCCCGGGGCGGGCTGGCGCTGCTTTCTTCCGCCCGGGGCCTGCAATGGTCGCAAACCCTGGCCCAGAACACCCTCTTCTGGCTCTACGAGATCACCAACGCGGGAACTACCAATTACGACAAAGCGGTTTTCGGCATGATCGTCGGCACCACCATTGGGGGAGACGGCGACACCAACGACGACAACTCGTTTTTTGACGCCGACGAAGACCTTACCTACTCCTGGGATTTCGATAACATCGGCAATACCGGCTGGTCCCCGGTGGGCTACTTAGGCTACGCCTTCCTGGAAAGCCCCGGCAACCGCCTGAACGGTTTCGACGACGATCTCGACGGAAGCAGCGGTTCCGGGAGCATCATCGATGTGCCGCTGCTACTGCCTAAAATTGCCGCAGTCGGCGACCCGATTGTGCTCATCGACTATAATACCCCGCGGTTCGACCGCACCGTAGCTACCTTCCCGGCGGAAGGGATCACCATCTACTATAATAATGACACCTTACAGATTAACCCCGGGGATACCCTGTTCGAACGGCCCTATAACAACATCGATGATAATTTGAACGGCCTGATCGATGAGAACACCGAAATTCCCAATGACGGCATCGATAACAATTCCAACGGCCTGATCGATGAGGAGAATCCCCACATCGGCTTACGATATAAGAACTACTTTACCGGCGACGGTTTAAATAATTTGCTGATCGACGAAGGCCGCGACGACGGCATCGACAACGATGGGGACTGGAACCCCGCTACCGATGACGTGGGCCTGGACGGCAAACCGGACACCGGCGACGAAGGGGAGGGCGACGGCCTGCCGACTTCCGGCTTCCGGATCGGGCCGAACGGCGAGAGCATCGATACCGGTTTGCCCGGCGAGCCGAATATCGACAAAACCGACGTGGATGAATCCGACCAGATCGGTTTGACCAGTTTCTACTTCTTTGCGCCGTTTAACATTATCCGCTTGCGCGATGACAGCGGCCTGTGGGAAGCCCTGCGTCCCGGTTATTACAATGCCGCCCAGCAAAACGTGGACGGCGACTTCATCTATGGCACCGGGTATTTTCCCCTGCGCCCGGGGCAGACCGAGCGTATCTCCCTGGCGTTCTTTTTCGGAAATAACCAGGATGAGATTTTCAAAACCAAACGGATCGTGCAGACCATTTATAACAATGACTACAGTTTTGCCAAAGCCCCGGTGCTGCCCACGGTGAAAGCGGTAGCCGGCGATAATAAAGTAACCCTGTACTGGGATACCCGCTCGGAAGACAGCTTCGACCGCCTTTCCCAGGCCGCTACCGGCGATCCCCTCGATTTTGAAGGATATAAAATTTACCGCGCCACTTTCCCCACCTTTGATGAGACCGGGGTGGTCACCAACGTCTTCGGCAGCCGGGTAGCGGATGTGGCTATCGCGCAGTTCGATCTGGTGAACCAGGACAGCGGTTTTTTTCCGGCCATCGACCCGAACCTGGGATCGGTATTCTACCTGGGTGACAATACCGGCCTGGTGCACACCTACGTAGATACCACGGTGAAGAACGGGTTCACCTATTTCTATGCCGTGACCGCTTACGACCGCGGTATCTACGCCCCCGCACAGGATCAAATCCTGCAGCCGGCGGAGACTTCCAAGTTTGCCGCGATTTCTCCCGGGGGAGACGTGGAATTGGGGCA
>WYBG01000317.1 GCA_011526015.1 Deltaproteobacteria bacterium
ATTTGATCACGCTGAGATTCGTGGTGGAGCATTTTCCGGAGGTCGAGGCTTATTTTTCGGAAATCGACCGGGTGCTGCGAAAAAACGGCAAAGTTATTATTTTAACCACCAATATCCTCAGCCCGCTCATCTTTCTTCCCCGGCTGGTATTGCCTTATCCCTTAAAGAATTGGATTTTGAGCCGGCTTTTTAAGGTGGATTCCGCTGAGATATTTCCGACCTTCCATAAGCTGAATTCCCCCCGTAAATTCGCCAAGGGTATCAAAAATATTCATCTTCAGCATTTGGAATTCATTTCCGACTTAAACTACACCCGCAAATGGGTGTTTAGAATTTTATTATCCTGGCACATCCTTACCCGCCCCGCCTTTTTTCACCAATTCCGAACCAATATTTTAGCCGTTTTGGAAAAGCGGTAATTATTCTGCCAATTTCCTTATGGCCGGTGAGATCGCGATGCAGGCTTCTTAGGCGCTTTTGCCGGCCTGCTGCGAAAAAACAGAAAAATGCTGCGCAAAATAATCCGCAAATCCAGGTTGATGGAGATGTTCTCGCTGTAAAAAATATCATATTTCAGGCGCTCCCGGAGCATTTTATGGGACTCGAAAAAACGGTATTTGAACTGCGCGATGCCGGTAATCCCCGGGCGCACCATCAAACGGCGATGCAGAAATTGCAGGCGATGCTGGTTTTTGCGATACCATTCCGGCGATTCCGGCCGCGGCCCCACCACGCTCATATCGCCTTTCAACACGTTCAGCAGTTGGGGCATCTTATATAAGCGGGTTCGATAGAGGAATTGCCCCAACGGCGACAGGGGCGTTTTTTCAACCTCACCGTGGTAAATGGCTTCGCCGGCCTCCCCCGGTTTAGACATGCGAAAGAGATACATGCTGAAGATTCGCCCGTTTTTGCCTAAGATAGGAATCCTGGCCAGGGCCGGTTTTCCAAATTGCTTCCGCACCAGGATATTCAGCGCAACCCAGAAAGGGAGGGTAAATAGCAGCAGTGCCGCCGCAAATATCACGTCGATGAACCGTTTCACCGCCCATTGCCACAACACCATGTATTCCGGGAACACCCGCACCAGGTTTTGCCCGGCCAGCTCCGGGGTGTGGCTGGATACAATAGTTTGCAGGGCCGGCAGGGTTTTCACCACCACCTGGAGGCGGTCGCAGATGCCGATGATCTCCAGAAAATCCTGCCGCACGCCCTCGTTTACCGCCACAATGATCTCCTCGATGTTATGCTCCCGGATCAATTGCGGCAAATCCCGGTAACTGCCTAAAACCGGGAAACCTTCAAATTCCGGAATTGTGGGTTTGCGATCCACAATTCCGACGATTTTGTTCAGCAGGTGGGGATTGCCGCAGATGTCGCGGATGATATTGCGCCCCTGGCGGGTGGCGCCGATCAGCAGGGTGTTCTTGTAGGAATATTCGAAAATGTGCCGGCGTTTCTCGATGTTAATAATTAACAGGCGCACCCCGTTCGCCAGCACCACCATGGCCAGCCAGTACAGCGCCAGGGTGAGTACCTGGGAGGTATTGAGGGGATTGCCGGAATTGGGGGTCATTAAGATATTCAAATTAAAGAGAACCAGCAAAAAAACCGTTCCGAAGGTAATGACCCGGGTGACCCGCAAAAATTTATCGTAGCGGGAAACGTCCCAGGGCATGCGGTAGAGATCGTTCAGCCAGAACAGCAGCAGCCAGAAACCGATCAGCACGAACAGCGCCGGCTGGGCCAGGTAATCGTTCAGGGGTTTGTCGCCGGGAGGCTCCAGTATTCCGGATTTGAAGCGAAACCAGAAGACCAGGAATACCGCCAGCCCGGCGGAAAAAATATCCCCGATCAGCAGCGCAATCTGGTGCCAGATCCGCCCCACGTGAATCGGCGGCCGCAGGGAAGCCCCGATCTCCTGCTCCCCTACCCCAAAACTGATGTAGCGGCGGGTTTCCAGGTATCCCAGCCGCCAGGCCCAGTACAGGGAGAAAATAAACGCCAGCAGGAACAGCAGGCTTCCGGCCAGGCGGTCCCAGTACAGCACCATCAACACCCCCAGGGTAACGTACAGCAGGGTGAAATAGTACATCATCCACACCGAATCCAGGTGGCAGAGTCCCAGCTTGATCAGGCGATGGTGGATGTGCTCGCGGTCCGGTTTGAAGGGGTGGTCGCCGCGCCCCATGCGGCGGAAGAAGGAGATCAGGGTATCGGTGAGCGGCATTCCCAACATCACCAGGGAAGCCAGAAAATAGACCTGCTGGCTCTGGGCAACTTTCAGGGTTTCTATCGAAAAGCAGGCCAGCAAATAGCCTAACATCAGACTGCCCACGTCGCCCATAAAGATCGAGGCGGGGTGATAGTTGTAGCGCAAAAACCCCAGCAAACCGCCGATCAACGCCAGCAAGAGGGTGCTGAGAAAAATTTGCTGATTGAGAAAGGAAATTATCAGGAACCCGGCCGCGATGATCAGGCTGATGCCCCCGGCAAGGCCGTCCAGACCGTCTAACAAATTCACCGCATTGATGATGAAGATAATCCACAGGATGGTAAACGGGTAACCGAACCAGCCCAGCGCCAGGGTTCCCCCTCCGGGATTGTAAAACGCCTCGATGAGACACCCTCCCTGCGCCGCCAAGCCGGCGGCCAGGAACTGCCCGGCAAATTTCTGCCAGGCGTTTACGCCCCGGATATCGTCGATGAAGCCGAGCAGGAGCACCGCTGCCAGCCCGAGCCAGAAAAACTTATTGGACATCCAGCTATCGAACGGCGCGAGGCCGGCCAGGTTAGCCGCCAGTATCCCGGAAATGATCCCCGCGAAAATACCGATTCCCCCTAACAGGGGTTTGAAATCGGTATGGATTTTCCGCACGCTGGGCAGCGCCCCGATGTGATAGCGGGTAGCCACCCGCCGCACCAGGGCCACTGCCGCCAGGGAGGTCAGCAGGGAAGCCAGTAATGTCAAAACTGTTGCCATTTAGACCTTTGTGGAGTAAAGACCTCAAAGGTTTTGAAAACCTTTGAGGTCTATAGCCCATAATAGAGAGAAACAAAAAATTCCGCCCGGTTCGCATCGCGGAACGAGCCATCGGCCTGCTCCTGCGCGGTTTTGATGTGCTGAAATTGGCCGCGCAGGAAAAGCTCGTGGATAATTTCGTACTTCACGTCCACCCCCAGGTAGGTGTAACGGGTATTCAATCCGAACAGGAACGGCTTGTGGGGAAGGGTATATTGGTCTTCCACGACGCCCTCTTCCCCCTTGCGAATATACTGCCCCCACAGGGTGGCCTGCAACCCGCGGATAAAGCGGTAGTTCAGCGCCCCGTAGAGCAGGTCGCCGTTGTGCCCGATCCAGTGCCCCATGGGGTAGGAGGCGCTGGCGTAATCAATTGTTTGGATGTAGTGCTTATAAACAAAGGGATTGATGCGGGTGTATTCCATAGTCGTGGTCAGGTTGCGCAAAGGCAAATCCGTGACCGAGACGCCGATGCTCCCGCCCAGGTGGTTCACCTGCTTCTCTTCATCGAACATGTTGGGAATGGAGAGGTCGTCGATGAACAACGTGCCGTACAGATGGGTGTTCTTGAGGTGATTGCGCGAGCTGGCCGCGAAAAAAAGCTGGGCGTTGTTCCCGGCGTCGTTATTTCGATCCGCGAGATAATGGTCGGCTAAACGGAAGAACATGACCGGGATGAGGTAGGCGATTTCCAGCCGGTCGCTGTACACCATGGATTCTCCCAGGGAGAAATCCAGCCCCCGCAGCGGGGTTACGGTGATGGTGTGCGAGGCGAGATACTTTTCCCGGAAGAGGATGCGCTCGGTGCCGGTCTGGGTTTTGTACATTTCCGTGGAATCTACCACGTCGGAGCGCAGCCAGGCATGGAAATAGTTGAATTTGA
>WYBG01000318.1 GCA_011526015.1 Deltaproteobacteria bacterium
CAAAGCGGATTCTCTTTTTGATATTTTGAACGGGCTGCCGACCCGCAAGTCGCTTTTCTACAAGGCCGCGATTGCGTATTACAAAGGGCATTTGGCGGACTTGCGCTTCGAGCGGGAAACCGCTTTGAGCCATTACCGGCAAATTCCCGACCATAAGCAGACCAAATACTGGTACGGGATGTCGCGGGCGCTGCTCAAATATCCCGCCGACTCCTTGCTGTACCAATATTTCAGCGGGCTTAACCTGTTAGGCAGCCGCCAGTTCGGGCGCAGCTTGCAGCAAGCCCGGGCGCTGAAAGAGGCGCTCGACGCCGGAAAAACCGCCGCCAACCCGGATATGCGATTTTTAGCCCTAAGTCTGCTGGCCAGCAACTACTATAACCAGTGGCAATTGGCCCGCGCCCGGTCATTGTATGAAGAGATCCTTCCCCGCCTGGATAAAATGGAAGACCGTTTCCGCCGCGCCTGGATTTACATCGACTTCCACCGCTGCCTGCGGGAGCTGAAAGAATACAAACTGGCGGAAGCGATGCTGAAAAAAGCGGAAGACGCCGACGATGATTACACCCGGATCATCATCGAGCGGGAAAAATTCATCTTGAAAAAATTGCTGGCGCAGGAAAAACAAACGAAATCATCGGAAAAATCATGAACATACTCATCATCGGCGGCGGGGGGCGCGAGCACACCCTGGCCTGGAAAATCCGCCAAAATCCTGAGATAAAGAAAATATACGGCATCCCCGGCAACGGCGGCATCGCGGAAATCGCCGAATGCCGCGCCATCTCAATGGACGATTTTGGCCGGCTGGCCGCCTTTGCCCGCGAAAAAGAGGTGGATTTCACCATCGTGGGGCCGGAGCAGCCCCTGGTGGAAGGCATTGTGGATTATTTCCGCAGCCAGAAGCTGCCGGTTTTCGGGCCGGTCAAATCCGCCGCCCGCATGGAAGGGAGCAAGATTTTCGCCAAGCGGTTGATGGCGAAGTATGGCATTCCCACCGCCCGGTTTGCGGAATTCGGCAATCCCGCGGCGGCGCTGGCCTACATCGACGGCCTGCCGGAGCAGCCCTTAGTGGTAAAAGCCGACGGCCTGGCGGCGGGGAAGGGGAGTGTGGTCTGCCCGGACCGCGCCGGCGCGCGCCGCTCCGTGGATGAAATGATGAACCGGCGCATTTTCAAAGACGCCGGCGCCCGGGTGGTTATCGAAGAGTGCATGAGCGGGGAGGAAGTGAGCCTGTTTGTGATCACCGACGGCAGGGATTATCTGACCCTTCCCCCGGTGCAGGATTATAAACGCGCTTTAGACGGCGACCGCGGCAAAAATACCGGCGGAATGGGCAGTTACGCCCCCACCCCCTTTTTAACCGCGGAACTGCGCGACCGCGCCATTCGCGAAGTTGTGGAACCGACCCTTTCCGCCCTGCAATCCGAGGGCATTCCATATACCGGGGTGCTCTACTGCGGGCTGATGCTCACCCCGGAAGGCCCCAAAGTGATCGAATTCAACTGCCGCTTCGGCGATCCGGAAACCCAGGCGGTGCTGCCGCTGCTGAAATCCGACCTGCTGGAAATTCTACAGGCGGCGCACAACCGCAGCCTGGGAAAACTGCGCCTGCAATTGGAAGGCGCCCACGCCGTGTGCGTGGTATTGGCCTCCGGCGGCTATCCGGATGATTATGAAACCGGGAAAGAGATTCGCGGGCTGGATAATCTGCCGGCGGACGTGCTGGTATTTCACGCCGGCACGCGCCGGGAGGGAGCAAGGCTGCTCACCGCCGGGGGGCGGGTGTTAGGGGTTACCGCGGTAGGTTCTGAACTATCCAGGGCCGCCCGGCGAGTCTATGAAGCCATCCCCTATATTGATTTCGAAAAAATGCACTACCGCAGCGACGTCAGCCGGCGCGCCTGGAAAAAATAGGAATGCGGACCGGGGCGGTATGTTTATCCCGCGCTGTCGTAGGCCTGCTTGATCCAGGAGATGAGTTCTTTGTCAACCTCTTTGCTGTCGGCGAGGTTCACTTTGTACTGGCACATTTTGCCCGCGGGCATCTCGATCAGGCGCGCCGTGGCCGCAACCCCTTTCATATTCAAGCCCACTTCCACGCGGGTTTTGGTAGCCGGGCCGATCATGGCAAACTGTTTCTTGCGCCGCAGGCTGACGTACCCCTTCTTCGGGGCGATCTCGAACGGGCCGAATTTGGTAATTTCCGCCATCAACTTTTCGTGGATGGGGCGCAAAGCCGCTTTCGGCCCCGCATAGATCTCGTTGACCGCCTCATCAATCGAGGTTCCCGCTGCTGGCGCTTCGCCTTCCCCGGCAGACCGCATATAGAAATGTACCAGCGTGTTGGCGTCGCCGTGGCCCATCCCCAGCTCGTTTTTGAGCATATCCCGGATTTCCCCGTGTTTGCTCAGGCCGCTTTTCCGGATAATCTCATAGAGCTGCTCGAGCGTTTTCCCGGTTCTGGTTTGAATATTTTTAAGCTGCGTTTCCAAAGCTTTATCGACGCTATTCATGCTCCTTGATCTCCTTTCCGACATAGAGGCATATTGAGTAATTTGCAAAGCCGCGTTTGTTTTGACTGCCCCTGCTACTGCACCTGCCCCTTATGAATTTACACAAGAATTCGGACTTGATCCGCATTCTTCGCCGGCTTTCTAATCCCGCGCTTTCAACTTCTTCACTTCTTCGATCATGGCCGGCAGCACCTGGGCAATGTCGCCCACGATCCCGTAATCCGCGGCCTTGAAAATCGGCGCTTCCGGATCTTTGTTGATGGCCACGATGCACTTGGAGGAAGACATCCCGGCCAGGTGCTGGATGGCCCCGGACATGGCGCAGGAGATGTAAAGCATCGGGGATACGGTTTTCCCGGTCTGCCCGATGTGCTCGTCATGGGAGCGCCAGCCGTCGTCGGAAACCGGGCGGGAGCAGCCCGTGGCCGCGCCGATCAATTCGGCCAACTTTTCCAGGTTGGCCCAGTTCTCTTTGCCCTCGGGAGTGTTCGGATCTTTCATTCCCCGCCCGCCGCTGACGATCAAATCCGCCTCGCTCACGTCCAACTTGCCGGCTGCGGCGGTTTCAATCGCTTCCAGCACGGTGAGCGGTTCCGGGAGGTTCAATTGCAGTTTTTCAACCTTTGCAGCAACCGGGTTTTCCTCCGGCTTGAAGGTTTTGGCGCGGAAAGTGGCCATCACCGGGGCAGACGCGACGCGCACTTCCGCGCGCACCTTTCCGGCGTACATCGGGCGGGTGAAGCGCAGCGCGCCGCCTTCCGCCCGGTAAGCGGTGCAATCCTGCGCCAGCGCAGTGTCGAGAATCTGCGCCGCCCGGGACATCAAATCCTTGCCGGTATAGGTAGCGCCCATCAGAATCACTTTGGCGTCTTTTTGGCGGGCTACTTCCGCAATCGCCGCGGCGTAGCAGTCCGGGCTGTATTTCTCCAATTTCGCATCTTCTACCACTACGGTATGTTCAATGCCGTACTTTGCCGGGATTTCCGCCAGGGAAGCGGCGTTTTTCCCTGACAACAGCGCCGTGGTGGTAAGGTTGATTTCTTTGGCGATTTTCACTGCCGCGGTAAACACTTCTAAGTTGATGGATTTCAATTCGCCCTGGCGAATTTCGGTAGCAACAAGAATGGTGGACATTTTATAATCTCCTGTTTTCCTTCGTTATCGTTTGAAAATGTCGCGATCTGGCTTTTTGCCGTGTCGGAGTTTGGAGTTTGGAGTTGCTGAAGCGCTACCCAATATGAAACGTAATTTACTCAAACACCATAACACTATAACACCTGAACACTTAAACACTGCTCAAATCACCTTCGCCTCTTCCCGCAGCAATCTTACCACCTCCGGCACTGCCTCCACCCCGGTGGCGAAAATTTTGCCGGATTGTTTTGCGGGAGGATATTCCATTTTCTCGAGCAGCAGCTTTTCCGCCGTTAGGGGCGCTTGCTTCACTTCGATGGGGATTTTCTTGGCCTGCATAATGCCCTTCAAAGAGCGGTAACGGGGAACGTTCAGATGGCGGTTGGCGCCGATAACCGCGGGAAGGTTGAAGGAGACTTTCTCGTGGCCGCCTTCGATTTCCCGCAGCGCGGTTCCTTTGTTGCCTTCGATGGTGAGCTTTACCACCATGGAAACGCCGGGCAGGTTCAGCGCCTGGGAAATCAGCGCGGGCATCTGGCCGTGGTCGTCGTCCACCGCCTGGCGGCCCATGAAGATGAGGTCGTACCCCCCGGATTTCAGCGTTTCCGCCAGCGCCTTCGCGGTTACCGCGGGATCGGCGGGAATGTTGTCCGCGTGGATGCGAATGGCCTTGTGCGCGCCCATGGCCAGCGCCTCCCGGATGGTTTTTTCGATCCCCGCCGGTCCCAGGGAGATAATGGTGACTTCCCCGCCGTGCTTCTCGGTAAGCTGCAACGCTTCCTCGATGGCGTACTCATCGTAGGGATTGACGATCCAGGAGATGCCCTCTTCCATAATAGATTTGCCGTTATCGGCGATTTTGACCCGGGTGGTGGTGTCGGGAGTTTGTTTGATACAGACTGCAATGTTCATGTTGCGCCTCCTCGGAGAGATGATGGCCGGTTTGAGGTGAATGTTTTTTGATTACATCATTGCCGTTATGCCAATACTATTCCTGGCCGGATAAAATAACATTTAACGCCGGGATTGCCAAAAAAATTGTAAAAAACTCCCCCGGGACGTGATGCGTAACTCGTAATGCGTAATGCGTAACAAAAACGGAATACGGAATACGCCGAAAGATATCCGTATTGCGTATTTCGTATTCCGTAAAAGTAGTTTATCTACGCAATACGCAATACGCAATACGCATTACGTTTCACGCCTCACGCTTATAATACGCCATAAACACCTCCTCCAAATCCGCTTCCGGAAACACCAGATCGGCGACGGGCAGGCCGGCCAGGCGGTTCAGCAGGTCGGGAATTTCGCCTTGTACCAGGAACTCATACGCCGCTCCCTGTTGATGTACCAGGCTCGCCCCGGGCAGTTGAAGCCCCGCCAGCGGTTCGCGTAATATCAGCTTCAACCGGCGATAGCGTTTCTTCTTCAAATTTTCCAGGGTTTCTAACGCAACCAGCTCGCCCTGGCGGATAATCGCCACCCGCTGGCAGACTTTCTCCACTTCCGGGAGATTGTGGGAAGAAAAAAAGACCGTACCGCCTTCCCGGTTCACCTCCCGCAGCAGGGCGTAAAATTCTTCCTGCATCAACGGATCGAGGCCGAGGGTGGGTTCATCTAAGATCAGCAGTTCCGGGGCGTGAAAAAACGCCTGCACGATGCCTAACTTTTGCAGGGTTCCGTGGGAGAGATGCTTGATTTTTTGGGCGAGTTCTTTTTCGGAGAGTTGAAAGCGGCTTAACAGGTCTGGCAGCCGGATCGGTTGGATACCCCGCAGGCGGACGGCCAGGCGCAAAAACTCTGCCCCGCCCAGGTGGGCAAAGGGGGTGAAATTGCCCGGCAAATACCCGCAGCGGCGGCGAATTTCCAGCGAATTTTCCCGCACCGCTTTACCGAAAACGAACGCGTTGCCGGCGGAGGGGCGCAGCAAATCCAGCAGCAGGCGGATCGTGGTGGTTTTCCCCGCGCCGTTGGGGCCCAGGAAGCCGAAAATTTCCCCCGCTTGAATGGCAAAGCCGATTCCCTTTACCCCTACAGTGCGACCGTAATACTTACTGAGGTTTTCCACGGCGATGGCCGGCGGTGTGGGCATGGTATTGTCAGGCAGGTTTTCGACCATTGCTATTTAAACTCATTGAGCCAACGAATCTGGTTTTTCAATTCATCGGCAGTAACTGAATGTAACAGCCTGAGCAAGCGGCGAATTAAGATGCCGACGGAAACTCGAGTGGAGAGAACAATTCCCCAATGTTCTTTTTGCTCTGCCATATACCGATTATGAAGCTGTGAAAAGTCCTTGATATTGAAGGTAACAATGGCCCTGTGGTGAGCAATCGCATATTCTAACTGTTTCTCGTCCGGCTCGGCCAATAAACCCGATTCTTGAGATGTGGTTACATCGAATCCGGCTCTTCGCAGTTGGCTGGCTAAACGGGGTGAGAGATGTTCATTTAGATGCAGTTTAGGCGGGTTCATTAGCAACGGGTGCAAAATGTTCTTGCCAATACTCGTAACTGTTTTCCCGCCGTGCCCGATCGATCTCTTCTTTGTGATCGTAATAATATGCCAATGCGCTATATACCTGGGCGGGGGCCAGGTAATCCCAATCCGCTAAAATTTCCTCGACCGACATGCCCACTTTATAATAGAAATCGACGATGTGCCAGACGGCGATGCGCGTCCCTTCAATAATTGCTTCCCCGCCGCAAACCCCATCTATTTTTATAATATGGGGATAATTTGTACTATGAACCTTATGGCCCTGAATGCTCATTGTTACCTCGCTTCGTTTTTGCTCTGGTGAACTTAATCATAAAATAAGCGAAAGAAAAGCTCGCGAACGAAAATTTGGAATCTTTACCGGATTGGGTTAAATTTCGCAAGTAACAGGAAACCTCCCGGGTCCTGGAAGGCCGGGATCCGGGAGGTTACACATTAATAGGAAGAAATTATGCCCGATAAAATTCTGACTGATACCCCCCACAAACCGGCACTGACCGGCTGTTCGCTCGCGGAAATGGAAGCATTGTTCGCTCCTTTTGCCCAGCCGCCCTACCGCGCCCGCCAGGTGTATAAATGGGTTCACCATCACCAGGCGCAATCGTTCGAGGAGATGAGCAATATTCCCAAAACCTTCCGGCGGGAGCTGGAAGACCATTTTTCGCTGGCCTCGCTTACCCTGGCAGCCAAAGAGGTTTCCAGCGACGGCACTCAAAAGTATCTCTGGCAACTGCGCGACGGGAAACGGATCGAAAGCGTGTTCATCCCGGAAGAAACCCGCACCACGGTCTGCATCTCTTCCCAGGTGGGCTGCGCCATGGCCTGCGAGTTCTGCGCCACCGGGCAAATGGGTTTTTTGAAGAATTTGACCCCCGGGGAGATCGTGGAGCAGGTTATCCGGTTGCAGCAGAATACCGGGCGCGACATCACCAACGTGGTGCTGATGGGCATGGGCGAGCCGTTCCTCAATTACCCCCGGGTGATCGAAGCGGGCAAAATTCTCTGCGACCCGGAGGGGCTGGCGATTGCCGCCAAAAAGATTACCATTTCCACCGTGGGCGTCATCCCGCGCATTTATCAATTCGCCGATGAAGGCCAGCCCTTCAGCCTGGCGATTTCTCTGCACGCGCCTACCCAGGAGCTGCGCCGGCAAATCATGCCGGTGGCGGAACCGTTTCCCCTCGATGAGCTGATGAAAAGCGCCCGCTACTACACTCACAAGTCGCGCAAGCGCATCACTTTTGAATACGTGCTCCTGGAGGGAGTGAACGATTCCCCGGCAGAAGCCCGGGCGCTGAAAAAATTGTTATCGCAATTGCGCTGCAAGCTGAATTTGATCCCTTACAACGACACCGGGGTGGGGTTCCGGGCGCCTTCGGAAGAGCGCATACTGAAATTCGCCGCGGAAGTGGAATCCGCCTCCTTCGCGGTCATGCTGCGCAAGAACCGCGGCAATGACATCGCCGCCGCCTGCGGGCAACTCTACGTGAAGGCGAAAGAGCGGGAAAAACCGCGCTTTATGAAGCCCCTTCACCCGGAAATCCAGCTCTAATCCTTCATCCCGTTACCCGGCATCCGTTATCCGGTATCCGTTATCCGGCTAATTTCTCCATATCTTTATTTTTTCCTTGCGACTAATTGTGACGATTTTCTTATATTACCTTTTAGTCGCTTGAGGTCAGGAGACGGGTCAAGGAAGCGAATTCTTAACACCACAGGAGGTATCCATGCAGATTATCCTCTTAGGAGCGCCCGGGGTAGGAAAAGGCACCCAGGCCAGGCTGATCATGGAACGCTATCATATTCCCCAGATCTCCACCGGCGATATTCTCCGGGCAGAAGTGAAAAAAGCGTCTGCCCTGGGGCAAAAAGTAAAAGCCGTTATGGACCGGGGAGAATTGGTCTCGGACGACCTGATGCTACAGATTGTGGAAAATCGCCTGAAAGAGCGCGACGCCGCCCGGGGATTCATCCTCGACGGCTTTCCCAGAACCGTTCCCCAGGCCGACGGGCTGAAGAATATTTTAGTGAAGCTCCAGCAGGGTAATCTGAAAGTGATCGAAATTTCGCTGCCGGATAAGGAAATCATCAAACGCCTGACCGCCCGGCGGGTCTGCCCCGAGTGCGGAAAATTGTTCAATATGCACTCCGATCCCCCCGCTGCCGGGGAGCGGTGTAACCAGTGCGGGGCGAAGGTAATTCAACGGGATGACGACAGAGAGGAGACCATCAAGAACCGCCTGGTGGTGTATCGCAAAAGCACTCAACCGTTGATCGAATATTACCGGGAACACCACCATTTTTACCAGGTCAACGGAATGCAGGAGGTAAGTGAGGTGTTTGGGGAGATTGTGGCGATATTGGGGGAGCAAGCGACGGTGCAAAACTGAAGTTTTGCACTCCGGAGGTGTTCGTTCGGGTTATTTCTCGGCGATATTTTTCTGCGCTGCCGGCGCAAGGGTGGGTTTGGCCAGCGCGCGGGTTTCGAACAATAATACCACGCCCCCGATCACTGCTCCCAGGTAGGTGGTAAAGAAGCGCCAGGCCACGGCGTAAATAATCAAAACCTCGCTGCTCATCACTTTTCCCATTAACCAGACCGAAGAGACTTCGGCAATTCCGGAGGCTCCCGGGGTGGGCGCAAAGTAGATCAGAAAAAAGTGCAGGATTTGCAAACCGATGAAGGTCTGGAAAGGCGCATCCTGCTGAAGCGCCAGGGCAATCACGTATCCCATCAAATATTTATTGAAAAACAACATCAGCGTGGCGATAACCGTCGCCAGCAAAGCCTTTTTTTTGTGGCGCAGAATCTGCCGGAACGCCGCCCCGAAGTGTTCGCTCCCGGTTTTCAGGGCATTCAACATCCGCTGGCCCAGGGTATGAGCTTTGGTGAGCCGGGAGGGGATCAGCCAGACAAACCCCTGTATCACTGCCATCCCTATCTGGGGGAAAAGCATGATCAATAGCAGCCCGCTGGTGAGGGTTCCCACCATTGCAAAGGCAATTTTTATTGCATAAATCAAGCTGTGCCCGAAGAGGTCTGCCGGGAGGATCAGCAGGGCGACAATGCTGGCTACCTGGAAAAAGATCAGGGTAGCGGCAAAGTTAATGATGGTAATTAAGGCGCTTTCAGATATTTTTGCCCCGCAGCGCCAAAGAATGTAAAGCTGCGCCGGCCCGCCCCCGGTTTGGAAGGGGGTAACCGCCCCCATAAAAATATTCGCCCAGTTGCCCCGCATATTGTCCCATAAAGAAATTTTAGGAAGCACTTTGCCGTCAAAGAAAAGCCTCATGCGGGAGCCTCCTAACAAATAATCAATCGCCAGTAACGGAATCAACAGCAGGAGATAAGATTTATCCAGGTTTCGGATGATAATCCCCAGGTTAGCGGAGGATTTCCACCACAACGCCACAATCACCCCCATCACCGTAAAAAAGAGAAACCATTGCACGCCCTTCTGGATGGCTTTAGAGGAGGGGAGGTACACTTTCTCAGAGGAGGGATTGGCCATCGGTTTTCTCCGGGGTGGGTTTGTCGGACCAGTGCAGAATGGTATTGAACAGGTCGGCGGTGCGGGCGGGGCCCTCTTTCCAGCCGGTCTGGTTGTAAATCAGGGGAACGATCATGTGCTCACGGTGCAGCGATCCGTGAGAGCTATGGTGCTCCGGCCACTCGTAAGCTTTGCGGAGATCGTACCCTTTTTTCGATACCACCGCGAAATCTCCGCTGCGAGAGGCGGAAAGCAGCTGGTCGATTTGCACCAGGGCGTCGGGGTAGTCGGAATGGAAGGTTCTTTCCAGCGATTCCCGGTTTGCAAGCGGGCCGGACAGGTTTCCCAACCCGAACGGATCGCCCGCTAAGGGGCGATAGCCTAACCCGCGGTTTTGCCGGAAAATGGTCGCCCGCCCCCGCGCCGCTTCGATGTGGTAAATCCCTTCGCCTTCCCGCCAGACCAGAAAATCCACCTCTTCCCGCGCCAGCAATTCATCCCAAATTTCTCCCAGAACTTCTTTGGGATGGCTCGCCCCGGCGAGTTTTTGGGCATAGCCGTTCAACAGGTACACGTGCCCGAAGGCGTTCCCGGAGATCATCACCGCGGCCCGGGGATTGCGTTTCCAGATGATGGGGTAGAAAAGGGTTTTCACGCCGCGCTCTTGCAGGAACAGGGCCAGGTCCAGGTGGGTGTGAGTGGCGGTGAGGCCGTGATCGGAGGTGAGAATCAGCAGGGTATCGTCCCAGCGGCCCTGTTTTTTTAGCTTTTGCGCCACTTCCCCCACGCTGAAATCCACGTAGCGGTAGGCCTTGTAAGTGTTATCGTGCCGGGGATGAAACAAGTGCGAATAAGAGTCCACCCCCGGGAACACCGCGAAAACGAACTCGGGGTCCCGGTCTAAGGCGCGGAGCAGCCGGGAGTGCGAGGTTCGGTCCACGGGGTCCCATTGATCGGTCAGGTGGGCGTAAAAATAGAGGAACGGTTTCGAGCGGCCGGTCAGGTCATTTCCGTTGGGAAGCCCCCGGGTGATCATCGAAAAAATGTTGAAAGGACGGTCGAAAATTTCATAGAGGGTGGGATGCTCCCCCGGCAGGTCGCTGTTGAACCAGGGCGCTTCGATGCCGTTATAACTGCGAAATTTGTTTTTGCTCCAGCCCTTATGGTGAAATTCGGTCTTATCCAGCCAGCGGATGCCGGTAATGTTGAGCGTTCCGGGAAAACAGCCGGTCAAAAAGGGCAGGTAGGCGGGACCGGTGGTGGTGGGGAGACAGGAGCTGGCCCTGCGGAAGGTTCCCCGGGAGAGAACTTCCGCGCGAATATTGGGAAGATCGCCGGATTCCAGCATCTCCTGCATTACATCGGGCCTGGCCCCGTCGATCAGGTACAGAACGGTGAGTTTTTTGCGGGCGGACATGATTATTCGAGACC
>WYBG01000319.1 GCA_011526015.1 Deltaproteobacteria bacterium
AATGGCGATTTTCCATCCCGCCGGGCCGACCCCCGCGATTTTCCGCACCCGCGGCGAATCTGCCGGGGCCCAGCGCCGCCCGGGTTTTTGCACTAAAAAGGGCCGCTCCACGGCATTCAACATGGGAAAATCGTTTTGGCTGTCTCCCACTCCGATTGTGATCACGCGACCGAATTCCCGCCGGAACAGCTCGCCTAAGCGTTGAACCGCCCGGCCTTTATCGGCATTTTTTCCGGTGATGGTGTAGAGCCGGCTCCCGGGAACCCCCAGGAGGCCTTTTCCGGCCAGGCGGCTTTCCAGGCGGCGGAATTCTGCGGCGGAGAGGGAAGGAACGATAGTTTCGCTGTATTCTCGCTGCCGGGCGCGGCAGGCCGCCTGCGGCGCCAGCCCGGTGATCCGGCAGAGTTCCGGCAAATCCATGTCCCCAAAGCCGGTTAGAGGGAGTTGCAGCTGCCCGCGAATTTCCCGCAAAAGGTTGCGAATGTTTTCTACGGAGATCCCTAACTCGATAACGGCATAGTGATCGCGAATATGATGAAAAGGAAAATCAAAACCGAAATAACCGCGCGGGACAAAGATAGCGCTGCCGTTTTCCACGATAAACGGGTCGGCAATATCCAGCGCGGCGCGGTAATATTCCTGCTCCGCCCGGGTTTTGGAAGAACAAAAGACCAGGGGAATGGCGGCGGATTTTACCCTTTCGAGGGCTTCCCGGCTCTCATCGAAAGCGTAGCTCTCCGCGTCTAACAAAGTGCCGTCGAGGTCGGTAAAAATGACCGGCCGGGGAGATGCGGAACCTTCCTTCATGGCCGGGGCGCTTTTACGGCGGTTTTTTTCCGGCTTGTTTTACCGTCATGTTCCCTGACCAGGGGGTTCTCCGGGGAAACCGGCTCGAAGAACGCCGCGCAGGGGTGGCCGCTTAGCTCTTGCCGGAACGTCTTCAGATTCACTTTCGCGAGGGCAGGGTAAAAAACCATTTTGGGAGGCTCCTGGTCTTTTCTCAAGCTGCCGCGGCTGCGCAGCTCCTCCAGGATTTCTTCTTTCAATACTTTGGGAGTGACCGGAGAATGGTAAATCACTTGCAGCGCTGCGAAAATCATATCTTCCACGTGCTCGCCTCCCTTTTGTTCGTGGAGGTGGGGATTGCGCGACTCGATCTGGAAGATTTCAATGTGCTTTTGAATAATATCCTGTTTCAGGCTGTGGTTGAGTCCCCCGAATGTTTCCATCAGGTAGATCAGGTGGTACGGCTCCACGGCGTAGCCGGAGGCGTATTCCATTAACATGGCCAGGTCCAGGGTGAGAGCGTGCTCCCCGGCGTTGCCGGTGCGGATAACCTCGGTCTCGAAACCGGTGGTATAGCCGACCAGGCTGTTCATAAACCTGTTGGTTATCACCGAAGCGCGGCCGTATTTGGCAAAAAATAGCTCCGAACCGACCACTTTCGGTTTGCTCTGCCAGGAGATGCGCACCAGAACGTAATCGGAAGTGCGCAGCGCAAAGCCGGCGGAATAGATGCGAATGTATTCCAGCACCGCGCCGGGGAAATAGTTGTCCGCGTCGATAAAGCCGATGAATTTTTTGCCGGTCAATCGCGCCAGCAGGGTGGCAAGGATCATCCCTTCCCCCTTTCCGCTTTTGACGGTTCCCTTTTCATCTAGCAGCTCCGGGTAACCGGCGCTTTCCAGCGCCCTTCCCAGCGCGGGGTCCTCCTGGTGGATCACCAGCACCGATTTTCGGGTAAAGGTGCAAAATCTTTCGACGGCGTCTTTCTCGATGGAAAAGCGGTCCACCGGCTGGCGAGGGGTGTTGGATACCACGATGATCAGGCACTGATGGGGGATTCCATATAAAACCCCTTGCAGCAGGCGGAGTTTTTCTCCCTTGGTGGGAATGACGATCACCATGTCCTTTTCAATTTCGTAAAGCTGCTCATAGCTCAATTGCTTGACGGTGCAGGGATGATCGGCCGGCTCGTCCGACTTTAAACCGGAATCCATCTCATATACTTTTTGAACTCCATAAAACAGGTTCGCGCCGAAACGCTCCAATTCTCGAGGGATTTCGATTCTCATGAAAGGCCTCCTTTTTTTTGCAACTGCTTTTCATAATAATTGGAGAGGTACTCGAATACTCGCTTTTTGGTTCTCGCCCAACACAACTCTTCCCCGATTTCTTCCAACTGGGATTCCAACTGGCTGATCCAGTATAACTGCTCGTTTAGCAAGGCGGAGACCCGGCTCTCGTAGTGCTGGCGGGTAAGGGTGGCCACCAGGGTGCGAACCCTTTGCAATTCGGCTAATTTTTCCAGGTCGCGGGAAGCTTTGCGCTCGATCTCGTCTTCTAAGCGATAGGCCAGGTTGCGGGATTCCTGTAACATATTTTCCAGGCCCCGGGAGCGGTCGATTTCCGCCTCCACCTCCTGCAAAGTAACCACCGGGGGCATTTCTACCGGGGGGAGATGGGGATCGATTACCAGGGGGAGGGCCATACGGGTAGCGCCGCTGGGCCGCCCGTTCAAAGGCTCTTGAAGCTCCAAGCTGACTTTGAGGGTGATGATCTCCTTTCCGCGAGCCTGCACTGCCACGCAGCCGTCTTGCAGCGGCAATTCTTCGGCGGATTCTTCGGCAAGATTGGTTTTATAAACTTTCAGCGTCTTGCCGTTCACCCGCAATCGCCCGCGCGCTTCCTGCTCGTGGGTGTTGTAAAAGCGAATGATGATGCCGGAGGCGTCCTCCGCCCGTTTCACCGCGCTCAGGCGCATGGCCGCCGGGGCGGTTCCGTCTTCCCAGGCCAGGAAAGAAAACGCTTCCGGCAGATGTCCCCGGTGAACGTCCGTTACCACGGCGCGGAATTTCAGGTTTTGAGCTTCCGATTCGGTGTGCGGTTTCGCCTCCAGCCAGCCCCCCGCGTTGGGATAAATGGAATAAGAGAAGGAATGATCCCCTAATTCCTGCGCTTCCGGGGTAAAGATGTGCGGCCCCACGTCCCCCACCCGGGTGAGCAGGTCCTGGCGCGCCAGCCACCCCACGGAGCGCACCAGGGTCAATGCAATAGTGTTTTGTTCCTTCAGGATTTCGTACTCGTTCAGGCGGCTGCTAATGACGGTCAACCCCGCGGTTCCGTCGTTCAACCCCACAAAATTTTGCAAAATGCGGGTATTGATCGGCGCGGTGTAACGCCCGGCTAACATCAGTTGGCGGAGTTTCTCCGGGATTTCGTCGCTGACCGGCTCATCCTCGATCAGGAAACGGGCGATATCGAAGGGCGCTTCGGTGTAGGAGTGATCGGCCTGGATGCCGGTGGGGAAGAGCAGGCGCAGGCGATGGTCTTTGACGTTGTTGCGCAAAAAGGTGCGCACTTCCACCCGGCGGGATACCGCGGTCAGGGTGACGTAATAGACAATCGGGTAGTCGGCCAGCTCCGCGCTGCGGCCCCGGCGGTCCGCGGTCAAGGATTTGGGCAGGCGCAGGTGCAACTCCACCCGGAAACGCGCCAGGTAGGGACCGGATTCAACCACGCTGATCTCCGCTTTGGCGTCCAGGCTGGTGACCAGCAAATCCTGTTGGGGGTGGGAATAATCATAGGTATCCCCGCAATCGCCGCCATCCTCGAAATAACCGAGATTTTGGTAAGTGCGCCCGGTTTGCTTGTGGCGCACGTCCAGGGTTCCGTTGGGGTTGACGCGCACCTGCATGAACCGGTTTTCCATGGTAAAATCCTGTTCCGAGATGTGGACTTCCTGCGCATCGACCGCCTCCGGTTCACCCGGCGTGATATAGAAGGTTTTGTATCCCAGGGAAGGAACGTCGCCCGCGAACAGGTACATATCCGTGCGCTCCTCTTCCCGGCCGGCCAGTTGATAGCCCACCGCTCTCCCCTCGCTGTCCTTGATCGAGAAGCTTTCCAGCCCCGCGGGAAGCTCCACGGAGAGGCCGATGATCTGCTCCCGCAGCCGGGGAGAGGGATTGAATACGATGATGGGAACGGCGTTGGGAAAGCGGGTGGTATTGGCCATCCGGGCAATCGCCTTGAAGCTGTTTTGGGCAATGTCGTTGGCCCGGCCATATACCTCGGTGAAGCGGTCTTTCATGTCCCGCGCAATCACGTCGATGTTGCATCCGCAGACGTCATCGTGGGTATGGTTGAGCAGCAGAATCTTCCAGGGCTTTTCCAGCTTCTCGCGGGGATATTCGCTGCCGAAAACCCAGGCCAGGGTGGCGAAGGGTTCCGCCCAGCGCTCCAGTTCCCGCTGGCAGCGGTTGTTGGCCTGTTTCAGCTTGCTGCGGCTGGAAAAAACCCCTTTCAGGATGGGCATGTATTTCCCGCTGTAAAAATACCCCTGCAAGACCGGCAATTCGGGATCATGCCGCCTGATGCTCTCCAGGTATTCTTCCGGGGTGCTTTGCACGCAGCGGACCCCGTCGCGGTGCTCGCGGTTGAACTGTTCGATGATCGGCAGCACGTCATCGGGCCAGGGAACCTGCTCGTAACCGTTCATTAACAGAACGTTGGGAGTGGAAGCGAGGGGAGCCAGCACCCGGGTGTGGGCGATAATCCGCTCCAGGGCGATTTCTTTGGTAAGTGAAAGCACCATGGCGTTTCGATAGCTGTCCAGCAGGTAAATTCCTAAAATCCTCGATCCGTCCGGCGCTTCCCACCAGAATTCGGATTTGATCTCCTCCGGCTTCATCTCCACCCCCCGCCACACAAACGCGCCTTCGATCCCGAAACCCTTGTAAATCTGGGGCGCCTGGGCAATCTGCCCGAAATTATCCAGCATCCAGCCGGCTTTCATCACCCCGCCCAGCTTCTTTCCCATTCTGAAGCCGATGAGCAGGTTGCGCACCAGGGATTCGCTGCTGACCAGCCCCCAATCCGGCTGCAAATAGGCCGGGCCGACCATCAGCCGCCCCTCGGCGACGAATTTTTTGATCTTGCGGCGCACCGTTCGAGCCTCTACCGGGGTCAATTGGGCAAAATAATCCTCCAAAATCAGGGTTTGCCCGTCGAGCACGAATTTGTAAGCCGGTTGTTCTTCCAGCATCTTGATCAGGTTATTCATAAACGGCGGTATCCAGCGATTGACGTATTTGGCGGTGAAAATCCACTCCCGGTCCCAGTGGTTGTGGGAAATGATATGGGCGGTGATCACTTTAGCGGATTCCGGAGCGGGAATTTTATTTCGTTGCATGGGCGATGCCTCCGCAGGTCTTGTAAAAATTTAAAAAACAAATCTTGCTTACACTAAATAAATGGCAACTTTTACCAGGATGCAAGCGGATTATCAGAAGATGCGGGATAAATACAAGTTGTGCCCAAATCCTTGTGTAATTGCCTCTAAAAGGCATTTTCTTAGAATCAAATTTTCTATATATTGCGAAAGACATAGATACCGGTAGTGCTAGTGCATTGCGCACTAAGTTGTTGAACCCTTTCTCCTGGGTCATTCCCGAATGTTTCTATCGGGAATCTATAAGTTTTAGGCCTGTGGATGCCCGATAAAGACATTCGGGCATGA
>WYBG01000320.1 GCA_011526015.1 Deltaproteobacteria bacterium
ATACCCCGTCAGTAGGGATAAGGCGGTTTTAAAACTTGACAAAACTTCCGGTGATAGTTCTTTCATAATGAAAGAAGTTAATTCCAAAATAAATATGGTACATTATTTTTTTCTAAATCCCTAAAATTGTCTCTCGGCTACGTTTCTTGTCATTCCCACGAAAGCCCCCAAGGGGCAAGTTGGGAATCCATATTTCAAGCCGTTTTTCTGGATTCTCGCTTTCGCGGGAATGAGATGCTGGTATGTAATTCCCACCCTGAACGGCTGTATCACGAGCGTTGCCAAAAAGTGCCGCGCACCTTGCTTATTGACCCTTCCTGACCTAAATTTGCCTACCCCTGACGGAATGATGTTAGATAAAAGGACTTTCCCGGGGAGATCGAAAAGGATTTGCGACGATAAAACCTATTAACCAGAGGAGATTTTATTGATGGGCACTGTGAACCCCTTCATTTTTCGCGAGTACGACATTCGCGGCGTCGTGGACGTGGATTTGACCGAGGAAGTGGTGGAATTGCTGGGCAAAGGCTTCGGCGCTTACTTCGCGCAACACGGCGTGGAAGCGATCAGCGTAGGCGGGGACGTACGTCTGCACACCGAAAGACTAAAAAAAATTTTGTTAAAGGGAATCACCTCTACCGGCATCAACGTGATCGACATTGGCCGGGTGCCCACCGGGGTGCAATATTTTTCTCTCTATAAACTGGACGTTCAGGGGGGGGTAATGATTACCGGCAGCCACAATCCCCCGGAGTTCAACGGGTTCAAGATTTCCCTGGGAACCGACCCGGTGTACGGGGAGATGATCCAGGAGATTCGCAAAATCATCGAATCCGGGAAATTCGTCTCCGGCAAGGGGACGGTAGATGAATATAACATCATTCCTTATTATCTTTCCGATATCAACAACCGTATCAACCTGGAGCGCCCGGTAAAGGTGGTGATCGATTGCGGCAACGGCGCGGGCTCCCTGGTGGCCGGGAAGCTGTTCAAACAACTGGGCGCGGACGCCACCATGCTCTTTTGCGAGCCGGACGGGCGCTTTCCCAATCACCACCCCGATCCCACGGTGCTGAAATACATTCAAGACCTGATCAAAAAAGTGAAAGAGACCGGGGCGGAGTTAGGCATCGGTTACGACGGCGACGCCGACCGCATCGGGGTGGTGGACGAGAACGGCAACGTGATTTTCGGCGACCGGCTGGTGCTGATTTTCGCCCGGGCGATTTTGCCGGACTATCCCGGCGGCGAGGTGGTATTCGACGTGAAGTGCTCCCAGGCGCTGCCGGAGGCCATTTCCGCCATCGGCGGCAAGCCGCTGATGTGGAAAACCGGGCACTCCCTCTTGAAAAAGAAGATGAAAGAGACCGGCGCGCCGGTGGGGGGAGAAATGAGCGGGCACATTTTCATCAAAGATAATTTCTACGGGTTCGACGACGCGGTTTACGTTTCTGCGCGGCTGTTAGAGATCGTCTCCCGGGGTAATAAAAAGGTCAGCGAGCTGTTGGAAGGCGTTCCTGAGTACCATTCCACCCCGGAAATCCGCGCCGAGTGCGTGAGCGACGCGGATAAATTTCGCATCGTCAAAGAGGCTATAGGATATTTCAAAAAGAATTACGAAGTTATTGACGTGGATGGCGTGCGCATCCAGTTTGGGGACGGTTGGGGCCTGGTGCGCGCTTCCAATACCCAGCCGGTCATCGTGCTGCGCTTCGAAGCGCGAACCCCGGAACGGCTGGCGGAGATTCAAGATATCGTCATCAGCAAATTGAAGGAATTCGGGAAGATCAATATGGATGGGTCGCACTAATTCCCGTTTCCGAATCGAAAAAATTAAGCGGAAACCGTCGCCTATGCCACCGGACGCCCGGGACATCTTGAACACCGCCTTAGAAGCGGCTCGGAAAGCGGGTTTATACCTGCTGGACAACCGGGGCAAATTAGCTGCGGAGGCAATTGGCGAGAAGCAACGAAACGACTTCGTCACCGAAGTCGATAGGACCTCCGAAAAGATCATCATCGAACACATTTTATCGAAATTCCCCGGCCATGGCATCCTCGCCGAAGAAGGCGGGGCTTCCGGCGGCGGCGAGTTCCGCTGGATCATCGACCCGCTGGACGGTACCAGCAATTTTGTGCACAATGTTCCGGTCTTCTGCGTCTCCATCGCCCTGAAACGGGGCGACGAGATGATCGCCGGGGTGGTTTTCGACCCGCTGCGGGATGAGACGTTCAGCGCCGTCAGGGGAGCGGGGGCGCAGTTGAACGGTGTTCCCATACGGGTCAACGCCAACAAAGATTTTAGCCGCGCCTTCCTGGCCACCGGTTTTCCGCACCTTTCCAAACGCCATCTTCCCCAATTCATGCGTTCGTTTTCGGATATTTTTTATCACTGCGCCGGGGTGCGGCGGCTCGGCTCCGCGGCGCTGGATTTATGCTACACCGCCTGCGGGCGCTTCGACGCATTTTGGGAATTGGCCTTAAAGCCCTGGGATATGGCCGCGGGAAGCCTGATCGTTCAGGAGGCCGGGGGGATGGTAAGTGATTTCTGGGGAGGGCAGACCTACCTGGAATCCGGATTCTTAATTGCCGGGAACCCGGCGATCCAACAACGCTTAAGCGAAATACTATCCATCTATTTCGAGGGGAAGAGACATGAGTGAAGCCAACGATACCCGGGGAGCGCTGTCGATTATCGCCTGCGATTCCGGACGGGCTTTTGCCGAGCGGATCGTGAGCGAGTTGAACAAACTGGAAGGGCGCGAAACTCACCGCTTGAAACATACTACCGAAGTGCGCTTTCCCAACGGGGAAGTGAAAGTAGTGATCGAGGAGAACGTGCGCGGGGATGACCTGTACGTCGTGCAGGCTATCGACGATCCTCTCTCCCCGGCCACCATCAACGATAATTTGATGGCCGCGATGACCGCCATCCACGCCGGCTACCAGTCCGACGCCGATCATATTACCATCGTTTTGCCGCAGTTTCCCTATTCCCGGCAGGAGCGCCGCAAAACCCGGGAAGCGATCAGCGCCAAGCTGATTGCCGGAATGCTGGAGATGGCCGGGGCGCAGCGGGTGATTACCCTGGACATTCACGCGGAGGCAATCCAGGGGTTTTTCAATATCGCCAAGCTGGAAGATTTGCACGCTTCCGGGGAGATCATCCAGTATTTGCAGGAAATCGTACGCATCGATCCCACTCACATGGCGGTGACCAGCCCGGACGTGGGCAGCGCCGACCGCGCCCGGCACTATTCCAAAAAATTGGGCACTGACCTGGTGATCGTGGATAAGGCGCGGGATTATTCCAAAATCGGCAAAATCGAGAGCATGCGCCTGGTGGGGGAGGTGCGGGGGAAGGAAGTTCTTTTAGTGGACGATATCATTGCCACCGGGGGAACGCTGGTCAACGCCGCCCGTTTGTTACGGCAAAAGGGCGCCAGAAAGGTTACTGTAATTGCCAGTTTGCCGTTCTTTACCGGCAATTGCAAGGAGAAGATCAGTAAAGCCTACCAGGAGGGATTGCTGGACCTGATCATCGGCACCGATGCGGTATTTCACGGGAAGGAATTTGTGGAATCCACTCCCTGGTACAAAGAGGTGAGCGTGGCCCCGCTCTTTGCCCGGGTGATTCATAACATCAACCGGAAACTCTCGGTGAGTGAGTTGCTGAAATGAAAAGACTTGCTTGATTGCCAGACCTTACCACCGGGAGGTTGAATACCGACTTATATGAGCGAGATGAATTAAATTATTTTCTTGCAGACATCTCCAAGCGGACACTCTTTACAATTCGGACCTGTTTTGTGGCACCAAGTGCGCCCGATCTCCCATGCAGGTGCATCCAAACGTGCTGGGAAAGAAGGGTTCAACTTACGCGCTACAGCTATCGCTTCTTCTTTTTTTGCAAAAGGACTTATAAGGGTAGTTCGAGAGAATACTCGCAGCACATGCACATCAGGCTTAATATCCAACTGCCGAAGCGCGGCTCTACCTCCGAGGAAACCGTAATTTCTAGCCAAAATTAGCACTGCCATTCGAGAAAGACTTGAACCAATCGCTGGAATATTTTCTAATCTCTGACGAACCCCCGCCACATCTCGCTGACCATTCCATATACGTCGAGGATCACCTTTATAATTATCAAGAATGTGCTGGGCTGCCTTAGGAAGGAGTTTAGAAAAAACATTATAATGGCGATGGAAAGCCTTGCCACCAAAGCCGTAGCGAAGAAAACCCCTAAGATTTATTTGGTGGACTTTAACCAGATTGTGCCATAGGATTTTTGGATCTTTATCGTCACCCATAACCTTATTGATCCAATTCGCAGCATCCCATGCTTGCTCTGCGGGAATACTGCGATCAAGCATGACACCGAGAAGAAAACTATTTGCAGTGCCTCCTCGAAACTTAGTTTTCTTTGCAGTTGGATTTACCCAATCCTCCATACAACGCTTCGAATATTCGATCAAGGCCCTCTTTACCGCTTCCATATTATCTCCTTTGAATTATGCTCACATCTTGTCTGAGTCAAGGTGTTTGTGTGTTATGATGTAGTCCAGCCATAACACTAAAATTCTAAAGCATGTACTATCACGTGGTCTTTGACAATTTTGGCGAGTATCAAGTAGGGGCGGCTCCAATTCCCCTCCTGGGAGGGGATTAAGGGGTGGGTCAAGGAGCACAGCCCTGAGAAAACCCCCGCTGTTGAGCCAGCCTGGAAACCGCAGAACCCACCCCTGTCCCCTCCCCGGAGGGGAACTTCGGGAACGAACCCTGCAAACACCCATAAGCCATTAGTTTTGCGTTTTTTACGCCAAAGGCGTTAGACATCACAGCCCAGGGTTCTCCCGGCTTTCCGGAAGAACCCTGGGTATAAAAACACGCCCAAAGTGATAAAACCCTGAAAGGGTTTTACAA
>WYBG01000321.1 GCA_011526015.1 Deltaproteobacteria bacterium
CCGGTGCCGGTCTCCCCGGTGATCAAAACCACCGCGGTATTGTTCAGCACTTTTCCCATCAGCTCTAACACCGGCTCCATGGCTTTGCTGCGGGCGATGATCTCTTTGAAGGAATAAATGCGGTGAAATTCGCCCTTCAGCAACTCGTTTTCGCTGCGCAGCGCTTCCATTAAGCGGGCGTTTTCAAGGGCGATGGCGGCCTGGTTGGCAAATGCGCTCAGAAAATCCAGGCTTTGCTGGTTGAAGCGCGCGGTTTGCTCCCGGCTGTCGATGTAAATTACCCCTAAGAGCTTTCCCCGCAGGAGCAGCGGCACGCAGGCAATGGAGCGGATTTGATGGGTGATGACGCTTTGCGCGGCGTCGAAGGATTCATCGCTCCGGGCGTCGAAGGTCAAAAGCGGTTTTTGGGTTGCCAGCACTTTTTGAACCGCGGTAGCGGAAATTTCCGAAACCTCGCTGATTTTGGCGGGATCGATATTCCTGGCAGCTTTGGGCAGGAGCTTTTGCTCCGCGCCTTCTTTGAGCAAAATAAATCCCCGTTCCGCGGAAAGCTGCTGCAAGGCGATTTCTAAAATCCTTTCCAGCAAGGTTTCCGGTTCCTGGATGGAATTGATCTCCTGGCTGATTTCCAACAGGGCGCTCAGGTAGCGTTCCGGGATATCCATGTTTGCTCCGCCAACCCGGCTGCCCCGGGAAAGCGGGGCGCCCGGGTTGATACAATAATTATACGCGTCTGGGAAATTACTTTTGATCAGGCATTTTTATCGTACGGTTACCTGAAAAGATTTACCCAATAGCTGAAATTCATTGGTTTCTTCTCGGGCTAGTTTCGCCCTGATTTGCTCGAATTTTCTTACCGTCTCCTGGGAATAAAGCCTTTCTCCGCAATGGAGGCAAACTTCCGCCGTTACTTTAATTACTGCAATGTTATTGCCGCCTTTGAGGAGTTTTTCAACTTCCTTTTCCACTACTTCATTTCCACAAATAGGACATTTATTAAATGGCTTCATGATTTCTTTTTCCTTTTACGATAATTAATCCATTTATTGGGATCGGGACGATACACGGTTATGAGCACTGCCCACTTATTCTCTTTATTGTAAGCCCATACCGAATGAACCGGATCACCGCTGAAGGTTTCCCCAAATATAAGACAACTGGGATATGGTTTATCAGTCGGGTAATCTTCAAGGATCTCTCCATGAAAAACTGAAAAATAAATTTCATCATATTTAAGTTGATCAGCTTGAGCTTCTTCGTCAGCATGGTCAGTAATTCGAATACAATTTGAGCGAATTGCTTCGCTAATGTCATTGATCGTCATGTTCAGTCAATTTTGGGTCTTTATTTCCATGCTCAGATTCAATTTTAATATACGAGGACTCTCTACATAGCACAAACGGTTTAAAGTTACACTGATTACTGCGCGTATAACGTACAAATAGAAGCAGGATAGACCCGCCAATTTTTAGCGGGCAGTAGATGAAGGGATAACAGCATTGCCCAGACCTGGCAGATCGAAATTTCAGGGCACCACAAAAGACGCTTCTTTAGAGCGGCTGAAATTATTCAGATTGTCCCTGATTCCAATGGTCCAAAAATAGGTTCCGCTGCTTAAAGAGTCGGGAAAAGAATAGCTCACCTGCTCATCCGGCAGAGCCGGCGAGGTATGGCTCAGCACCGGCAGCCCGGCGGAAATGCGAAACACCTGCACCACAAAGGTAAATTCAAACGCCAGGGAAAAAGGCTCCCATTCCAGGTTTGGGAATGCCGAAACCGGCTGTAGATTTGAGGGCGAAAGCGGCAGCGGGGCGTCTTCAATGATTCTGCGCAGGAAAAAGGGGCCGCCGGTGACGCTGGCGCCGGCGCGGTCGGTTATGGTTACATAAGATTCCTGCTCGATGAGATATTGAAGATCGGATCCCGGTAACTCCAGGTCTTCAATATCTACAAAAAAAGAATCCGGGCGGGCGGTCTGCTCAAACGCTTTGGAAAAGCTTAACGCCGGAAGCAGGAATACCGCCGAATCGATATCCGCGTTTCCATCCGAATCGTTGAGGATGAGAGTTAAAATGGCGTGGTAGGTGTCTCCCGGCCACCATTGGGCGATGTGTTCGCTGTAGAAAGTTACGCTTTGAATCTGCGGGAGGGCGTTGAGGAAGAAATTAACTCCTTCCACGCTCCCGGTTGCAATGCTGACTCCCACCGTATCGGCTACATAATCTTCTTTTTGGGCAATAAGCTGGTAGCTTCCCGGGTTCAGGCCGCTGAATTGAAAGGAGCCGCTGGGGCCGGTCAGGGCCGTAGTTCCGCCGGGAAGCAATTGCACCGCGGCATTTTCCAGGGGGCTGGCCGGCTGGTAACGGGTAAACACCGCCCCGGAGATGCTCGCCCGGTTAGCGGACGTGTTCAACCCCGGGTCCAGGGGGTTGCTGCGGGGAGCATCCGGCGCACAACGGAAGATATACAAGAAAAAAACGCACCAGCCCGCAAATGAAATAAATTTTTTAATCATCCGGGATCATTCCCTGAAATTTACCGTACCTTTTCCCCTCGCAGGCAATATATGAAGCGTCGCGAAAGAAATAAAACAAGAAAAAGATTCCCGGATAGTGGATATTCCGTATAACCGGAATTGCCAACTGCCTGCTTCAACCCCTACAAACTCTCCACTACTTGTCGCAGCATTTTCTGCACCTGCCCGGCAATTTCTCCCAGTTTCGGATTTTGAATCGCCTGCATGGAGGCAACCGGGTCGATGGCCGCCACCTGCACCTTGCCCGCTTCGATTTCCTGCACGATCACGTTGCAGGGCAGCATGGCGCCGATCAGCGGCTCCGCTTGCAGGGCTTTGTAGGCAAAGGGCGGGTTGCAGGCGCCTAAAATTTTGTAATTACGGAAATCCACGTCCAACTTTTTCTTCAGGGTGGCTTTTACGTCGATTTCGGTGAGCACCCCGAAGCCCTTGGCTTGCAGGGCGGCGGTGACCTTTTCGATGGCTTCATCGAAGGGGAGGTTTAATTTTTTGGCGAAATAGTAACTCATGGTAGATTCCTTTGGTTAAGGGAGTGCAAAATTCATTTTGCACCCGGTTTCCTCCGATTAAAGTGGCTAATGACCTCAAAGGTTTTATAGCGGCGCCATCCCCGCGGGAGAAACCTTTGAGGTCCGTGCCTGGTATTTCACCACACGTCGATTTAGATGAGTGTGAAGGGGGATGGTTACACGCAGGTGCGACGCACTTCAAAGTGCGTCGCACCTGCCGAAAAATTCCATTGCTTCCCTAAATCCAAAACCGTACTATCCCTCAGTTTTTTGTAACGTGTATCAAAGGAAAAGCGATGCCGGAAATCTTGACAGCGGAAATTTTCGAGGCGCTCAAGCTCACGGATTTCGTGGCGCTGGACCTCGAAACCACGGGCCTGGATTATCAGAAAGAGGAGATCATCGAGTTTGCCGCGGTGCATTTCCACAACGGCGAGGCTGCGGAGGGGCTGAATTTCTTCATCAAACCGGGTAAGCGCATCCCCCCGTTCATCACCCGCATTACCGGCATCACCGACGCGGACGTGAAAGACGCCCTCCCGTTCGGGAAAATGCTCCGGCGCATCCGCGATTTCGTGAAAGATTACCCCATCGTGGCGCACAACGTCTCCTTCGACCTGCCCTTTTTGGAATACCACGCCCGCAAGAGCAAAAACAATTTTGCCAACTGGAATGACAAAGCGCCGGAATATCACTATTTCCCCAATCCCAAATTGGATACGGTGCTGTTGGCGCGGATGTATCAGCCCTTTCTCTCCTCATTCAGCCTGGAATCGCTGGCGGACTATTTCCGCATTTCCGGGGAGGAGAAAGCCCACCGCGCCCTGCCGGACGCGGAGGCCGCCGGGAAACTCTTTTTGGAACTGCTGCAAATCGCCCTGCGAACCAAGTTCGCCGACGTGCAGAAAATTCTGCAAATCCTGGAACCCACCGACGATCCCATCAAAACCTTCTTCGAAAACCTGGCCCTGTTCCTTTCCAGCGGTAAATACAGTTTCCCGGGAGAGGGCATCGGGCGGGAACAGTTTGCCGTCAGCGCCAACCATTACAACATCATCGGGGAGAACGCCAAACCGGAGACCTGGAAAACGGAAACCCGCCCAATCGATGAAGAAGCCGTGGAAGATTTCTTCCGGGAAACCGGGGAGTTGGCCCGGGAGTTCGGAGTCTTCGAAACGCGCCCGCAGCAGGCGCGCATGGCCCGCGCCATCGCCAATGCTTTCAACGGGAGCACGTTTCTGATCGCCGAAGCGGGAACCGGCACCGGCAAATCCCTGGCCTACCTGGTTCCGGCCATCAAGTGGGCGGCGCAGAATTACGGACCGGCCGGGCGTGTGGTCATCAGCACCAATACTAAGAACCTGCAAGAACAGCTATTTTTCAAAGACCTGCCCATTCTCCACACCATTCTGAAGGAAAAATTCAAGGCGGTGCTGCTGAAGGGCAAGGGCAACTACCTCTGCCTGGACAAATGGGTGACGGCGCTAAACGACATGCAATACCGCCTCACCCCCCAGGAGCGGGTGCGCATGTTGCCGCTCTATTTCTGGATGCAGCAAACCCAGACCGGCGACATTTCGGAAAACAACGGCTTCCGGGCGGAGCGCAACGCCGGGCTGTGGTCCAAATTCATCGCCGAGAACAACTACTGCCCCGGCAAAACCTGCAAATACTACGACCGCTGTTTTTTGATGAAAGCCCGCAACCAGGCCCGCGACGCCCACCTGGTGCTGGTGAACCACTCCCTGCTCTTCTCCGACCTGGCCGCGGATAACGCCATCCTGGCCGATTACGTGAACGTGATCTTCGACGAGGCGCACAATATCGAGAA
>WYBG01000322.1 GCA_011526015.1 Deltaproteobacteria bacterium
CTATGCTCTTCGACCACCCATTTTGTCATTCCCGCGAAAGCGGGAATCCACTATTTCTACTGAGTTTATGGATTCCCACTTTCGTGGGAATGACACCATGCACTTTTTAAATAGCATTAATCGTTTATGACTACCAGCTTTTTTTGTTCTATTTGCAATTTAGCGGGATTTTTCTGTATAATCCCACTGCCGCTTTTGGCAGGAAATGTTGCACCGTATTAATCAATGGTGATCTGGCAGCATGAACCCGAATAATTCTCCTCTCTCCCGGTTTTTACGCCTTTTTTTCATTGCCGGAACCATTCTGGTTATCCCCATCGCCTTTACCCGCCAGACCATCGAGCCGGCGCTGCCGCTGCGTTTTGTGCTTCTGGCCGCTTTGCTGTTAGTGGTAACAACCCTGGTTTCCGCCCGATTTTCCAAACGAAAGCCCCATTTCGACTATTCCATCCTGCGGCGGGCCATTTTTCCGGCGTTTTTGATTTACCTGGCATTTGGGGCAATCTCCCTTGCCCTCGCAATCAACCTCTCCGAGGGCGTTTTCGAGTTGCTGAAAATCTCCCTCTACTTCATTTTTCTGTTCGTTGCCACCCTGCTCATCGCCAGCGAGGAATCTTTTTTGCCGGATATCGCCCGGGCTTTCGCCATCCTGGCCGCGGCGCTGTCTTTTATCGGCATTTGCCAGTATTTCGGAATCGCCTTCAGCAAATTGCCCGGTAATTACATCGTTTATGCCACCATGGCCAACAAAAATCTCCTTTCCGAAGCGCTTTTCCTCACCTTTCCTTTTTTGCTGTTCGGCGTTCTGAATTTTAAAGGAGCGTGGGCGCTTTTGAGCATGGTTGCCATGATGCTGGCGGGATTTGTGATCGGGGTGGCGCATACCCGGGCGGCCTGGGCAGCGCTGGCCGGCGCAATCGTGATTACATCGGCGATGGTACTTATTTTTTCCAAACAGCTCTCCTTCCCCGCAAACTGGAAAACACAGTTGATGCGCCGGCTATCCTACGCCGCCATCCTCTTTACCCTGGCGCTGCTGCTCTCCGCGCTGGCGCATTTTACCCGCACGGTACAAAACGAGGGCATGAATAAGGCGCTGGCCGGGGCAAATCTCCCGGTTTCTTCCATTGATGAACGGCTGCGGTTATGGGAGAAAACGCGGCAAATGATCGCGGATCACCCCCTGGGCGGGGTGGGGTTAGGAAACTGGAAAATTATGCTGCCCCGCTACGGGGCCGCAGGATTGCGCTCGGAAAGCGGGGAAATCCACTTCATGCGCCCGCATAATGATTTTTTGTGGGTTTTTGCCGAGACCGGAACGTTCGGTTTCCTCAGCTATCTGCTGATTTTCGGGCTGGTTTTCTATTATGCTTACCGCCTCATCACGCAGGCGAAACCACCTGCTGCAAAAATCATCGCTCTGCTGATGGTTTTCGGGATTACCGGCTATGCGCTGATCTCGCTGGCGGCGTTTCCCCGGGAACGCATCGTTCAATCCTCCTTTCTGTTGCTGATGGTTGCCGTGGTCGTCTCTTTCTACCATGCTTCCTACCCGCCGAAAAAGCAAATTTCTTCCCGCGCCCGTTTAGCAGTGAATTTTCTGTTCATTGCCGCGCTGCTGGCTTCCCTGGTGGTGGGTTATTCCCGGCTGGTTTCGGAAATTCATCTCAAAAAATCCCTGGAGGCTCGCAAAGCCGGCCAGTTTGAAGTAGAAATTTCGGAATTGAATAAAGCGGAAACCGCTTTCTACAACCTCGATCCGGCCGTAACCCCGGTGGCCCTCTTCCGCGCCACGGCGCAGGTGCGGATGAACCGTCTCGATCTGGCGCTGCAAGATTTTGGGCAAGCCCTGAAAGCCCATCCATACAACATGGTGGTATTGAGCAACCTGGGAACCGCGTACCAGAAGACCGGCCGGCCGGAGAGAGCGGCGGAGCTGTTCAACAAAGTATTGGAGATTTCTCCCCGGCACGAGCATACCCTGTTGAACCTCGCCGCGGTTTATTTTGAGATGGGAAAGTTCTCCGAAGCGTACCGGACCATCCAGCGCTGCGATCCCAACACCTGGAATCCCCGGGTGGCGGAGTACCGGAAAAAAATCGAAGCCAGATTGAATTTGAAACCCTAATCATTCGATGTCTATGAAACCCTCCAAACAGACCTCGCCCGGTGCGTTAGTACGAAATATGTTTATCCTGGCGATCCTGGTAATGCCGTTTGTGCTGGTTCGCTCCAGCCGCGAACCGGCGGTTTTGCCCCGCTACCTCCTTCTGGCCGGCATGTTGATAGCCGTGCTCTCAGCGCTGATCATTCAATTCTCCCGGGAAAAGGCCGGCCAGGATTACCGCCTGCTGCAACGGCTGATTTTTCCGGCATTTTTACTTTACATTGTTTTCGAAGTCATCTCCCTGCCCGGGGCGATCAACCTGCCGGAGGCGTTGTTTGAATTATCCAAAATGGTTCTGTTCGGAATTTTCTTTTTCATCTCCGCCTGGATGCTGGACAACGACCGCCTCCTGCTTCCGCAGCTTTCCCGGGCATTGACCATTGCCGCGGCGCTGCTGGCCGCCATCGCTATCTGCCAGTATTTCCTGCTGGCGTTTACCGGCCTGCTGGCCAGCACTTACATGGAGGCAACCTTGTTGAACAAAAACCTGCTCTCCACCGCCCTGGTGTTGATGCTCCCGTTTTTGATCTATGGAATCCTTCATTTTAAGGGCCTCTGGGGCGATTTCAGCGTTTTTTCGACGCTGCTGAGCGGGTTTGTCATCGGGGCGGCCCACACCCGGGCCGCCTGGGCAGGGTTGGCAGGCGCGGCGGTGATGGCGCTGGGTTTTCCCGCGCTCTTTCGCAAGCGTATCCCCCTGGTAAGCAAGCTGAATTCCCTGAACTGGAAACGCCTGCTTTACACAGGCATCATTTTTCTGGTAATCGTAATCGCTTCCGCGGCCTGGGAAAACTACTATCGCGATCAGCGGGTTCAACAAACCAAAACCGAGGTAAAGCAGTTCTTCCGGCGCAGCTATGCGCCGATGCGCACGGCCAGGATTCGCATCGAGCTCTGGAAAAAGACCTTGCAGATGATCGGCGATCATCCCTGGTTAGGGGTGGGAGTGGGAAACTGGAAAATGGCGCTCAATCGTTACGGCACGGCGGAGTTGGATTCCGATACCGGTAAACTGAATTACGTACGCCCGCACAATGATTACCTGTGGGTCTGGGCGGAAAGCGGGATTTTTGGGCTGCTATGCTATCTTTCCCTCTTCGGAATTGCATTTTATTACATTTACCGGCTGTTTTTTCATATTAAAGATCCCCAGGGCGGATTGCTGGCGCTGCTAATGGGCTTTGGCATCCTCGCTTACCTGGGAATCGCGTTTTTTGATTTTCCAAAGGAGCGAATCGTTCACTCCTCCCTGCTCCTGTTGATGCTGGCAGTGGTGGCCGCCGGTTATCATCGCGCTTTTCCGCGTCCCGCCAGTGGTTCTTCCAAAACAATGTTATGGCTCAATATCATTTTCCTGGTGATTCTGGCGCTCTGCGCTGTTCTGGGCTACAGCCGCCTGAGGTCTGAAATTCACCTGCAGAAAGCTTTTCAGTACGAGTCGCGCAAAAATTGGCCGGAAGAGATTCGGGAGTTGGATCGCGCCGAAACCGCGTTATATAATATCGACCCGGTAGTAAATCCCCTGGCCCTTTACCGTGGCGACGCCTGGCTGGCTTTGAACAACATTGACAGGGCATTGCAGGAATACCAGGAAGCCCGCCAGGTTCACCCCTATAACATTTTAGCGATATGGAAGATCGCCGATATTTATTACGGGAAAGGGGATAAACGAACCGCGGTAGAATATTATGAAAAAGCCCTGGAGTTGTCTCCCAAATTAGACGCCTTGCTGCTGAACCTGGCTGCGGTTTATATCCAGATGGAGAAATATCCGGAAGCTCTGGAAACGCTCAACCGCTGCAAACCGGAGAGCACCAACCCGGGAATCGCCCGCTACCGGCAATTGATCGAGAAGAAATTGGAGGGGGAAAAACCCGCTTCACAAGGTGAAAAGTAGGGCGTAAACCCGGCTACTTTTTTCCTTGACTGCCATAGTCTATTTCTCTATATTTGCCGCGCCTTATTGAACAGCCACGCCAGTCATGCGGGCCCGTAGCTCAGCTGGTAGAGCAGCGGACTTTTAATCCGTTGGTCGCAGGTTCGATTCCTGCCGGGCTCACGCAAGAAAAAACAAGGGGTTACGAATGTTAATTCGAACCCCTTTTTTGTTGCAAGTAAGCAATGAGTACGCAAGCGATGTTAATAGGGGCGCTTATTACTCATTTCATTTTTGTGTTTTGGGGCGAGATGGGCGTATCTCAGTGTTGTTGAAAAACTTGCATGACCCACTATCCATTAGTTTTGCGTTTTTTACGCCAAAGGCGTTAGACATCACAGCCCAGGGTTCTCCCGGCTTTCCGGAAGAACCCTGGGTATAAAAACACGCCCAAAGTGATAAAACCCTGAAAGGGTTTTACAA
>WYBG01000323.1 GCA_011526015.1 Deltaproteobacteria bacterium
ATCAAGCGGGAGATTTATCAGCAGCATAAGATCAAGGAGATTTACTTTATCGATTATTTGAATAAAGCCCTGCTGATCGACGTGCTGGAAAGCGATCACTATGTTCAGCACCGTTTAAATGAAGGCGCATTCGAAAGCCGGGCGCTGGAGGGGTTTAAAATCAAGTGTTTCTGATTTTTTTAGGGTTATTATTGCGTTTTCAGATGGAGTGTCATCCCGGCGTTGAGGCTGTTGCAGATTCACTAAAAAGTGGCTCACCTCCGTCATTCCCGCATGTTTCAAGCGGGAATCTATAACTTTGTGTCTGTGGATTCCCGATAAATACATTCGGGAATGACAATCTGCAACAGCCCGCATTCCGGGATGACACTCCTCTATTTCCAGGTTTTCCCTTTCGGCATCAAGTGCAGTTCCGTTTCCCCGGTACAGTGGTCGCCCATAAAACGATCCATGATCTCCCCATGGTAATTCAGGTAAAAGAAGCAGGTATCGCGCAGCTTCACGTGAATCTCTTTGTTTTTCTCGCCTAAGAAGGTCACGTCGGCAATTTCAGCTAACCGGAAGTTCGCGGTGGTGGTAATGTAGTAATACCACACTTCGCTGCCGGGCTGCTCCTGGCCGAGGTATGGAGGCGCCTGCCCATAAATTTCCCTGCCGTCGAGCAGGAATATGGAGAATAAGTTTTTTCCCTCAACCTTGAACGCCTCTACCCGTTTCAGGTCATTATTGACCCCGGCGCAGATAATTTCCGGGAAGCCGTCGCCGTTGACGTCTTCCACGAAAAGCTTCAACAGGTAGCCGGGATTCCAGTAGCTCTTTATTTCCCTGAGCGCCGCGTTCTCATACTGCAGCACCGCTACCCGGGAGGGGTAATACTGCTCGCCGGTTACGGCAACGACGATCTCCGCCGCCCCGTCATTCTCCAAATCGGTTATACGGAAATCCACCACCCGCGAGCGCGGCTCCCGGGCCGGGTAAATAGAGGGTTTCCAGGTATTGAATTCCGTTAACAGCTCACCCTGCTCATTCCACACGTAAATCCAGCCGGGCCGCTCGCCCTCATCTTCGCCGAAGGCTTTCCAGGTTGCGGCAATCACTTCCCTGTTGCCGTCGCCGTCCAGGTCGTATAGCTCTACTCTGCGGATGGTGGTTCGCAGGTTCTTCTGCCACAGCGAATTTCCCCTCGCATCATAAGCGACTACTACCTGGGGATGATCCTTGTGAATCAGCAGATCGTGCAGGCGCTGTCCCTCGTTCAACCGGCTGTGAGCCGCTGCGGGTTCCCGGTTCAAATTCCCGATGATCCCATTGCTGCTGAGCAGCAGGGAAACGGAAGCGATGGAAACAAAAACTGTCGCAAAAACGATGGCGCGGGATTTGGCGGGGCCTGCGGCCGCGGCCTTCTCAGCTTGAGTTTCTTTTTCAGGCGGCAGGGTTTTCAATTCCTCGATCTTTTCCAACAATTCCGGGAAAGAGAGATCCAGCCCCGTGGCGAGAATGCTCAGGGTATATTCGCTGTAGGAATCCTTCTTACCGTCTTCCAGGTACTTCAGGGTGCGCTCGCTGATGGCGGCGCCAAGTTTTTCTTTCAGTTTAGCGGGGCAGAGATTTAACTCCTGCCTCCGCCGGATGACCCAGCGGCTGAACGCCGGCTGGGGAACCTTCACGCTCTGAAAACCCATGTCAACCCTCCGTTTCTTGCACGGTTTTGCACTTGAATGCACTTTACAAAAGTTGTTTGCCCGGCTATTTTGCGGGTGTAACGAGTCGGATTATTGTTCACAAAAATTTTTGTAGACGGAAACTTAATTATCAAATTACAATGGAGGTGTGGTATCTCACTCGAAAACAAAATTGCTAATTTTAAAAGTTTTTAGGGCTCTTATAACCGCAATTTTTCAAAACAAGGAGGTTTTACAATGACCAGATTTTTCCAAATCTTATTAGTGAGTCTATGTTTATGCGGAGTGTTGCATGCTCAGTTATATCCACTCCTGCAATTTTCGTCAACCAGTTGTGGATATTTTTATTGGGGGAGTGATTGGTATCAGCCCGGCACGAATCACGAACTGCGATATGCCGAGTCGTTCGTGCATTTCAATTATACGCAAACACCTCATCATCCAATGTATCTGAATGTGGTTGTAGCATATAGCCAGGTCGGCGGTCAGGCCCCGGTGAAAATTTATATATCTCCCAACCGGCAAATGATTATTGATGAGCATAATGATCCTCATTACCATCACCATTGGTGGAATGGGGACAACGCCAACCTCGGCCACTATGTAGGCCAGGCTATGGCGGTAAATCAAAGAACGCTCTTTTCTTTTAACATTGAAGAGTGGGTATCCCAGAACCCTCCCAACCAGTTCAATACCTATTACCTGCTTTTTGATCAGCTTAATGACTGGGCTGATATGGTTGTAGATTTGGCCTGGCTTGGCCCTCCAGGGAGTATTGATCAACCGTTGCCCGTCGAACTCGCCTCCTTCACTGCCGTGGCCGGCGATGGTAAAGTGACCCTGCAATGGGCGACCCATAGTGAGGTGAACAATGTGCGTTTTGATATTATGAAATCCGCTGAAAAAGAAGGCGAATACAGTAAGGTTGGCGAGCAGCAGGGTCAGTTTAATTCGAATCAACTGACCAACTACTCTTTTACGGATAACTTCGTCGCCAATGGCAGCACCTACTGGTATAAAGTGGTGGACGTGGACGTGAACGGGGTACAGACGGCTCATGGGCCCATTAGCGCCACGCCGCAGGCTTCCAGCGCGCCCATTACGACCATTAACTCCGACGCGCCGGGGAACTACCGGCTCTATCACAGCTATCCCAATCCGTTCAACCCCTCCACCACCCTGATGTTTGATGTGCCCGGTACCTCCAAAGGTTTGGTGGAAGTAAAAATCGAGGTGTACAATACCCTGGGGCAAAAAGTGCGCTCTTTGTTTAATGGCAGCGTGGAAGCCGGAACCTATTCCGTCACCTGGGACGGAACCACGAACACCGGTGTGGCGGTCCCCGGGGGAGCATATTTTGCGGTATTGACTTCCGAGTTTTTCCAGGAGACGGTTAAGATGACTTTGGTAAAGTGAGCGGGCTGCACTTCGCTCAAAATCACATTCGTAGTATCCTGATTTCAAGGGGGGAGAGGCCCTGCTGTTGGCCCCTCAGCCTGCCTGCAAACGGTTTACCGGTAGCAGGCAGGCTTTTTTATAATCATTCAACCGGCGAGCTGCCCCTTACAGTCCAACATCACTAACTTTTTAGTCCCGGCAGGGACGAATGATAATAGCCCGCCAATTCATTGGCGGGGCGGAAAATTCCTGATTCTCTACTTGCTGAAAAACCCCCCAAACCACCCGTTCGCCGCCAGGTACTCCTCTTCGCTGATGTATTGGAAGCGATACAGCCGCCGCAGGATTTCGTAGCAGCGCCATTTGAGCTGTCCGGTGGGTTGCTTAGGGTGCAAAATCAAGGGGTTGGGAATGATCGCCGCTAAGCGGATCATTTCATGCAGGGCTAATTGAGAGGGATTTTTCCCGAAATAGTACTGCGCGGCGCTCTTCACCCCGAAGATCCCGTCCCCAAACTCGATGATGTTCAGATAGATTTCCAAAATCCGCTGCTTGGGAAGCTGTTTTTCCAGATCCCGGGTAATCAAAAACTCTAACGCCTTGCGATAGAGGCTGCGATCCGGGTTGAGATAAAGGTTTTTAGCAGTCTGCTGAGTAATGGTGCTGGCCCCGCGCAAGCGCTTCCCTTCTTCGATGTTCTGCCGCAGGGATTCTTTCACCTCGAACCAGTCGATCCCTTCGTGGGTCCAAAAAGCCGCGTCCTCCGATACCACCACGATTTTCTGGAACAATTCCGGTATCTCGGACAGCGGAAGCCACTGGTAGCGAACCTTTAGCTCCTTTCCCTCCTCCGCGGACTCTCTCCTGCGATATTCGATAAACGCGCTGGTTTCCGGGGCGGCGCTTCGCAGCTCGCTCACTTCCGGAAGGGAGAGCAGGGTGTAGCCCACGAACCCCGCCAGGATACTCCAAAAGCCGAACCAGGCAAAAATGAAGGTTTTGGTGAGACTGCTGTTCATGATTACCCTTCGCCTCCCCGCTGAATAATTAATCGGGCTACCTCCCACTACTCGTGCTCTGCATCGGCACGCGATGACGGCGACGCTCTGCGTCGCAGCTCTCGCTGCCCAATTTCACTCCGGCTCAGGAATTCTCCTGGGAAAGCTCCAGCAGAATCCCGCTAACGCTTTTGGGGTGCACGAAAGCGATCTTTTTCCCCTCCGCCCCGGTGCGGGGCGCTTCGTCGATCAGGCGCAGCCCCTGCGCTTTCATCTTTCCCAACACCGCAACGATGTCGTCCACCGAAAGCGCCACGTGGTGCAGCCCCTCGCCGCGTTTTTCCAGGAATTTGGCAATCGGGGACTCCGGGGAAGTCGGCTCCAAAAACTCGATTTTCGATTCCCCGATGCGG
>WYBG01000324.1 GCA_011526015.1 Deltaproteobacteria bacterium
AAAAAAAGTTAGGATTGTTCGAGGTAGCCGATAAAGGCACCGTCTTTTTGGATGAAATCGCCGAATTGCCCCCTTCGGCGCAGGTCAAACTGCTGCGGGCGCTTCAGGAAGGAGAGATCGACAAGATCGGGCGCACCGCCGAAAAGATCAAAGTGAACGTGCGCATTATTGCCGCCACCAATAAGAATATCGAAGAAGAGGTGCACGAGAAGCGTTTCCGGGAAGATCTCTATTACCGCCTGAACGTGGTGCCCCTCTGGCTGCGACCTTTAAAAGACCGCCGCGAGGATATCCCCCTGCTGATCGATCATTTCCTGCAAAAATTCAGCAAGGAAATGGGCCGGGAGACGCCCGCGATCACTGACGCGGGAATGCAAATTCTGAGCAGCTATGACTGGCCGGGAAATGTGCGGGAGTTGCAAAACGTGCTGCAGCGTCTGCTCTTTACCGGCCGCAAGGAATTGGATGAAACCCAGGTGCGAAGCGCCCTGGGATTGGCGGTGCATCCGGTCTCCGGCGCTGCGGGCATGGGAATGGATATCTGGAACGCCGGAAAAATTCTGCCGCTGCGGGAAGTGGAAAGAATTTTCCGGCAGAAATACTTCCAATACGTGCGGGAAAAGGCCGGCTCCGACGCCGAGGCCGCCCGGCAGTTGGGGCTTGCCCCGCCGAATTACCATCGCATGTGCAAGGAGCTGGGGTTGAAGTAGGGAGAGAAGTATTTATTTTAGAAGCGCGTTTAAGACTCGTTCACCCCCTCTGCGGGTGAACGCCGCTGCCGGCGTTCTGCACCGCGTCGCAGCACTCCGCGATGCTCTGCATCACGTAATGTAACTACTGTATCGCGGAGGTATGACTCTCGCTTATGCAAGGTTTCGCCTTTTAGATATTTATCATAAACCTGCTACCTGTCGATATTTCCCCGGTTGGAAAAGAAGTTCTCCTCGATAAGTTTTGGATTTGAATTCATTCTGCGGAAATATGGCCATCAGATATTCACCCGGCAAAAGCTCTATCTCTTGTTCGGTTCCGGGTTTTAATTCTACTGTTAAGGATATCAAGCCGCGGTATAATATTTTGACAGGGAAATCGAATTCATTCCGAACCAAAAGCCGCGCTATACTTGCGCCGGATTCTATATCCGCAATTTTAACCGGAATCGCCGCATTTATATATTCATCGCCAATAGGCGACCCTTCGAAAATTTCTTTTTCGAACTTTTCTTTCATCCGCGCCAACTTCTCCACTACCATGGGATGTGGAAGGTTCTCGCGAACAAAATCCAATACCCGGAAAGCGTTCACGTACCTGCCGCTATTGATGTTGGCGCGCATCGTTTCTTCGGTAACGTTTGGCACTTTCGCAATCTCCCTTTCGATGAGCAGCGGCGGTACATCCGGCGATTTAAGCAAACTGGTAAAATGGTATAAACTTTCTTCCAGATAGCCATGCAAAAGTTTCGATTGCGCCAGCTTGACGTGGCAAATGCCCTTGAAAAACAGCGCCTCTTTCTGGATTTCCGGCCAACCCTGGTACATAATACCGATCCGGGAAAATTCTAACAACGCTTTCTGGTAATCTTCTTTTTCATAAAACAGTATATCCCGGGCGTAATGCAGGTGCTCTTTCGGCAAAGCCTGGATCATTTGATTTGCCAGGTCTTCGCTGCCGGTAGGTTCCTCGCCGGTTCGGTTGATCAGCCCTCTCAACCACGCCAAGGCCATTTCGAAATCAGGATTTGGATTGCCCAAAGCGGCCTGCGCCGCCAGGACATGAGTCTTACCGATTTGTTGATTGGCGCTTTGCCGGAAGAGGCTGGGGTGTAAATGTAAGATCCCCTCGCAATCCATTTTCGCTTCTTGAAAATCGCCTCTATCAAAAGCATTATCAACGTCAAGATAAAGAATTTTAAAGGGTTCTAAAACATACGCCCAGGCAAAGTAAACACTCAGAATGATCAACGTTGATAAGAAGATTGTCTTCATGATAATTTCCTCCGATTGGTTAGTTCTACTTTAAGACTTTAAAAGCGAAGTTACCCATCTCTGAGATAATTCCGATCAATATCGAACTTCCGCTTGTAGTGGCGTTCTTTCATGAGCCTGATTTGTCGCAGCATTTCAGGCTCATTTTGCAGCATGGTTTCTGCAATAAGAGTCGTAACCATAATTCGGGCATCTCGGACACTCATTAATGGATATTGGGTTTCATGGTCAAGGCGTTCCTGAAGCATGAACAACAGTGCCATGAATAAAATAGCATGGTGATGATGCCACCCCAACCATTTGCGGACCTGGTAATCAGACATGCCCAATTCACTTTTCGCATTCTGGAAATCTCTTTCTACCCAATAACGTTGAGCCTGGAAATAAGCAAACTCCCCGATGCGGTACTGTTGCGGGGAGCCATTGCTCAGGCTGTATTTGATTTCCTTCTTTTCTCCTCCGCCTTTCGACAAGCTCAAGACACTGCTTTGTGGGATACTTTTTCGTACCATCAAGGTGCGTTTTCGCGCCTGGGATTCCTCTCCATCCCATACCCACACCTGCCGGATATGAATCCAGGCTTTTAACCACCCTTTGGCCGTTTTGCGAATGCGCACTTTCTGCCAGGCTTCATCCGGCAAACTTTCCACATATTCATCCGCTCGCACACTGGCACCATCGGCTACCGGGCGCGTGGGCTTGCGACCTTTTCGATTTTTTGGGTATCCACCACTTCGTGGCTGGCCAGGGATAGAGATAGTAGGGGCTTGTAAATAAATTTGCTGATCTTTATGAACATCCAACACAAAAAACAAGCCTCGCTCATCTAATCCTCTGGCAAATTCATAGCTGTGGCCGTATAATCCATCACCGCCAATCCAGTCAAAATCTATCCCCTTCGCAACTGCTTCGTCGATCATTTCTAAAGCTAAAACCGGCTTACTCTTATACACACGAGCCTCTACAGGAATTCCCGCTTCTTCACAACGCTTCTCATCCCCAATCCAGCATTCCGGTAGAAATAAGCGCTCATTGATCAAACAAGAGCGCTCCCCGCTGCATATAGACGCATAAACCCCTACCTGACAATTTTCTACCTTGCCCACTACTCCCGCATATTGACGCGAAAC
>WYBG01000325.1 GCA_011526015.1 Deltaproteobacteria bacterium
AACACCGAAAAAGTTCTTCCGGAAACACAAACATCAACTACCAGGAAATGTATGCCATGAAGGTATCGGAAACCGGTTTGCCGGGAGTCCTGTTGATCGAGCCGCAGGTATTCGGCGATCAACGGGGTGTTTTTCTGGAAACCTACCACCGCGAGAAATACGCCCGCGCGGGGATCGATAAACCCTTCGTGCAGGACAACCATTCCCATTCCTCCAAAGGGGTTCTCCGGGGGTTGCATTATCAATTAAAGCAGCCCCAGGGAAAATTGATCTACGCCGTAACGGGGGAGATATTCGACGTGGCGGTGGATATCCGGCAAGGCTCGCCGACCTTCGGCAAATGGTCGGGGGTAACGCTTTCGGCGGAGAACCGCCGGCAGTTGTACGTGCCGGAGGGTTTCGCGCACGGTTTTTACGTGCTCAGCGAGCGGGCGGACGTTACCTACAAATGCACCGATTTATATGCCCCGGGCGATGAATACGGAATTATCTGGTCGGATCCGGATGTGAACATCGAGTGGCCGCTGCAAGGAGCGCCGCTGCTTTCGGAAAAAGACGCGATGTATCCCCGCCTGGCAGACGTCCCCGCGCAGCATCTACCGCGGTATTCTGAGAGATAGGGATATTTGGTACGTATTGCGTATTCCGTATTGCGTATTGCGTAACAAAACGGAATACGAAATACGCAATACGAGTTACGCATCACCCTCTCCCCTCATTTCTCCTCATCCGCCAGGTATTCCTCCACCGGCGGGCAGGTGCAGACCAGGTTGCGATCCCCGTAAGCGTTGTCGATCCGCGCCACGGCCGGCCAGAATTTGTGTTCTCGCAGGTAGGGCAGCGGATAGACCGCTTTTTCTCGGGAGTAGGGGTGGGTCCAGTTATCGGAGAGCGCCTCTTCCGCGGTATGGGGAGCGTTTTTCAGCACGTTGTCGAGCGGGTCGGCGCTTCCCTTCATCACCTCCTGAATCTCCCCGTAAATGGAAATCATGGCGTCGCAGAAGCGGTCCAATTCATCTTTGGATTCGCTTTCCGTGGGCTCCACCATCAGGGTGCCGATTACCGGGAAAGAGACCGTGGGGGCGTGGAAACCATAATCCATCAACCGCTTGGCGATGTCTTCTACTTCGATTCCGCCCTGGTGCTTAAAGGGCCGGCAGTCGAAGATCAATTCATGTCCCACCCGTCCTTTTTTGCCGGTATAGAGCACCGGGTAATATTTTTCCAGGCGCGATTTGATGTAATTGGCGTTCAGGATTGCGTATTCGCTGGCATTCTTTACCCCTTCTTTCCCCAGCATTTTGATATAGCCATAGGAAATGACCAGGATATTGGCGCTGCCCCAGTGGGTGGAAGAAACCGCCGGAAGGGCTTTTTCCGACTTTTTGGGCGCGAATACGTGTCCCGGTAGATAAGGCGCCAGGTGGCTGGCCACGCAGATCGGCCCCATGCCCGGGCCGCCCCCGCCGTGGGGAATGCTGAAGGTTTTGTGCAGGTTCAGGTGGCAAACGTCCGCCCCGATGACCCCCGGTTTGGTCAACCCTACCTGGGCGTTCATGTTCGCACCGTCCATATACACCTGGCCGCCGTGTTGGTGCACAACCTCGCAAATTTCCTTGATATCTTCTTCAAAAACGCCGTGCGTGGATGGATAGGTCACCATGAACGCGGCCAGATGATGGGCGTGCTGCTGCGCTTTTGCCTTCAAATCCGCCAGGTCGATGTTGCCGTGATCGTTGCATTTCACGATCACCACCTCCATACCGGCCATCACCGCGCTGGCGGGGTTGGTTCCGTGCGCAGAAGAGGGAATGAGCGCCACGTTGCGGTGCCCCTGGCCGCGATCTTCGTGGTAGGCGCGGATCACCATCATGCCGGTAAATTCACCCTGCGCTCCGGAGTTGGGCTGCAAGGAGACCGCCTCCAGCCCGGTGATCTCACAGAGCATGGATTCCAGTTCGGCAAACATCTGGTGATATCCCTCCGCCTGGTCCCCGGGAATAAAGGGGTGCAGGTGAGAAAATTCCGGCCAGCTTACCGGGATCAGTTCCGTGGTGGCGTTCAGTTTCATGGTGCAGGAGCCTAACGGGATCATGGAAGTGGTGAGGGAGAGGTCGCGGTTTTCCAGGCTTTTGATGTAGCGCAGCATTTTGGTTTCGGCGTGATATTGATGGAAGACCGGGTGAGCCATGAATTCGCTGCGGCGCTGGAGAGATTTGGGGATGGCAGCCTGATCGCTTTGGGGATGATTGTTGACGTCGATGCGCGGCGATTCTTTCCCCACCGAGCGGGCAAAAATGCGCAAAATTTGCTGGATATCTCCCGGGATGACCAACTCGTCAAAAGAAATTCCGATGTGGCGGGAATCGATGTAGCGAAAATTCATCCCCGCCTCCAGGGCGGCCTTCTGAATGCTGTTCATGCGTTCCTTTTCCGGGGAAGGCACTGCGATTTTCAGGGTATCGAAGTAATGCCGGTTGGCCTGGGTGAATCCTAATTTGGTTAATTCGATATCCAGGATGCGGGTGTATTTGTGAATGCGCCGGGCGATCGCTTTCAAACCTTCCGGCCCGTGATAGACCGCGTACATGCTGGCCATGTTGGCCAGGAGAGTCTGGGCGGTGCAGATATTGGAAGTGGCTTTTTCCCGCCGGATGTGCTGCTCCCGGGTTTGCAAGGCCATGCGGTAGGCTTTTTTACCGTGGCGGTCGATGGAAACCCCGATGACCCGGCCCGGCACGTGCCGTTTGAAGGCGTCGCGTGCGGCAAAGAAAGCCGCGTGCGGCCCGCCGAATCCCCGCGGCACCCCAAACCGCTGGGCAGAGCCGAAGACCACGTCGGCGCCCATTTCCCCCGGGGGCGTCAGCAAGGCCAGGCTGAGCAGGTCCGCGGCCACGGCCACGAGAATCTGCCGCCGGTGTGCTTCTTCGATCAGGGCGGAATAATCGGCCACGCTTCCGTCGGCGTCCGGAAATTGGAGCAAAACGCCGTAAAGTTGATCGTGCAGCTCTAAATTCTGCAAGTCCCCGGTTTGAAGCTGAATTCCCAGGGGTTTGGCGCGGGTTCTCAGAACTTCAATGGTCTGGGGAAAGCATTTATCGGATACAAAAAAGGTGTGGGCGTTGCGATTGGCCGCCTCCGGGGAGCGGGCGCGGTGCATCATGCTCATGGCCTCCGCGGCGGCGGTGCCCTCATCCAACAGCGAGGCGTTGGCGATTTCCATTCCGGTGAGGTCTGCTACCATGGTCTGGAAATTCAGCAGCGCCTCCAGGCGACCCTGGGCAATCTCCGCCTGGTAGGGGGTGTAGGCGGTGTACCAGCCCGGGTTCTCAAAAATATTGCGGGCGATCACGGTTGGGAGAATGGTTCCGTAATAGCCCATCCCGATGAACGATTTAAAGGTCTTGTTCTTCTGGGCGATTTTTTTCAGCTCGCGTAAAAATTCCGCCTCGCTGATCGCTTCCGGCAGGTGAAGCGGCTCTTTCAGGCGAATCGCTTCCGGGACGGTTTCGTGCAGCAACGTTTCCAGGGAATCGCAGCCGATGATTTGCAGCATTTCCGACAGTTCCGGGGCGCTGATACCGATATGGCGGGAGGAGAACTGGTCGGGAGAGGCGGATTTGCTTGAGTGGTCAAGATGCATGTATGTTGCCCTTTCGCTTAAATTGGATTTGCGCTTACCTAAATGCCGCCGCGCCGGGCCCTGCCGGCGAACGGCGCGTTCTCACGTAAGCGCCGGGAGACAACCGCTGCTTCGCGCAGAAACTCAATTATCGGTCGTAATACCCCGGGGCATAAATTATGAAACTCCCGCCGACTAAATCAAGCAAAGCAAATTTATTTTTCGCAGGGCGCGGAGCGAGGGGCGAAAAGCGAGGAGCGTAGCGCATTGAGCGAAGAGCGTGGGGCTGTAGAGCGCAAGCATCTTCCCGCTCCTCGCCCCTCGCTCCCTCGCCTATTCGCCTCGCAATTCCACAATCTTCTCCCGCACCGCGTCGGCGTGGCCGTTTACGCTCACTTTCGGCCAGATATAAGCGATTTTCCCCCGCGGATCGATCAAGTAAGTGGTGCGAACCACCCCCATGTACTCCTTGCCGTACATGCTCTTTTTTTGCCACACCCCGTAATCGCCCAGGGTCTTTTGTTCGGTATCGCTTAGCAGCAGCACCTTCAAATCGTGTTTGCCGATAAATTTGCGGTGGCTCTGGCAGGAATCCGGGCTGAGGCCAATGACCTGAGCGTTCAGTTTCTGGAATTGCGGCAACCGGGCGGTAAAGTCCAGCGCCTCCACGGTGCAGCCGGAGGTGTCATCCTTGGGATAAAAATATAATACCACCCATTTCCCCTTGAATTGATCCAGGGTTACGGTTTGCTCGTTCGCGTCCGACAATGAGATTGCCGGCGCTATGTCGCCGATTTGCAGTTCTTTGGCCATAAGAAAGTCCTCCGTTGGTTGATTTAATGGATGATTGGATTACTGGATTACTGGATTATTGGATTGTTGGATTGTTGGATTGTTGGATTGTTGGATTAATGGATGGTTAAATGGCAGAATGGTTAGTACCACCCAACAATTTAACCATTTAGCAATTTAACCATCCCCTAATCAATGCTCGCACGCCGGTCAAAACTCCAGACTGAAGCCGATGCTGGGCAAAATCCCGATGGAGTTGCTGGTACTCACTTCGTCTTCCCAGAAATCGTAACTGGGAGGTACCGGAACTTTGTAATTATAAATATTTTGAATATCCAGGTATAGCGTCA
>WYBG01000038.1 GCA_011526015.1 Deltaproteobacteria bacterium
CCATTGACCTCTCTTCCCTGGGCATTCAAATCGGATTAAGCGTAGGTTTATGATGATGAAATTTATCTCTTCCATTGCCATCGTATTGTTTTTTTTCTCCTGCACGGAGAAAGTCTCTATCCAGCCGGAATACACCGGTAATACCGATTGGACGCCGGTAATCACCCTTGTGGAAAATAATTATCACCGCTATGAGTTAGCATGGAGAAGCAGCCCGGAAATTCCCCTGGAGGTTGAGCGCAACATCTCACAATTTTTGTACGAATTGAAGCGGGCGGTCGAAACAGATTTTTCGGGCATAGACTCTTTGGATCTTACCCGTTATATGATTATCCCTGCAACATACCGGTCAAAACCGCTGCTGGAAGAACTGGTGGGGTATTCCGCGCGGATGAAAGTGCGTTACCGCGACGGAACCGAACGCACCAGCAACGAAGTGGCTTTTATCGCGCCGGAGGTGAAAGGGAAAGTGCTCAAGCGCATACCGTTTCCCGACGATCCCTCCTTTTATCCCCCTTTTCAGTCCTTAGGATATTTTCCTTATGCAATTAGTTTTGACCGGGGGTTTATATACAGTATCCAGCGGGGATATTTAACCCGCATTGATACTGCTTCCGGAGAAGCGGTGTTATTGGCGACGAATCTGGACCAAATTGCCGATTATAACGATATCACTGATTTGCCTGTCCATGATAACATCACCTTTTTAACCCGGGTTACTGACAAAGGCATATTGAACCGCTACAATGTTCAAACCCTGCAGGTTGAAATGTCTTTCGAGATCTCCCGTCCGGAAGGCAGCAGCTTACTACGTGCAATATTGTACACCGGGACTGATCTGTACGTGATGTGGGAGTATTGGGATGGCGGTTCCCAGGTATTGCGGCTCGATCCCGCAAACGGTCAGGCGCTGGAAACCTTTCCGAAAATTTCCCGGAGTTTCTATTGGTTTTACCATACCTTTGCTTTCGACGGGACCAATATCTGGATCACCGATTATTTATACTTCGATTATAAGATTGCTCATTTCGATCCTGCAACCGGGAATATGGCTTCCAATCAAAACCAAATCCCGGCATTCGAGCCGCGGGGTGTGGCCTGGGACGGCAGCCATTTCTGGGTGTATGAGTTGGACACCCATTCATACGTGAAAGTCGAATTAGAGGGTATTTAGAACTTCAAAGCTCGAAATCCCCAAAACCGTGCCGGTAAACATGGAAGAATCAACTCTATGCCGCTTTCCAATATCAAAACAGCAGCAAACCAAAGTCTCATTTAATGCCGCCCAGGTCGTGTTACATTTTGACTGATTAGATTGGACTGAGATTGCACTCCCCAGTTCCGATAAGTAGCTTCGCGACCATCTCCCGAGACCCAAGAGGTGTTCACCATCAATCCTCTATCAGTCCGAACTTAGCCACTACCCTCACGTAAAGCATTTTCCCTTCCCAATTGCTTATTGCAACTCACAGCGGATTTCCCTAAATTAAACTTTCACAAAGCGCCGTTGCGCGGGTTTGTAGCTAATTTATGGATTCATTTGCAGCATAAAACGGAGAGCAATTCGCATGAAGGCATTGATCACCAGCGGAGGGCGGGGCACTCGCCTGCAACCGATTACCCATACGCAAAATAAGCACCTCATCCCCATCGCCAATAAACCGATCCTGCACTACGCCATCGAAGCGGCGGCGGAAGCGGGGATCACAGAAATCGGCATTCTAATAAATGCGGACAGCCGGGAAGTTCCCAACGCCATCGGCGACGGGAAGCGCTGGGGGGTCAGGATCACCTACATTCCCCAGGACGCGCCCCTGGGCCTGGCGCACGTGGTGAAAATTTCGCAGGATTTTATCGGGGATGAGCCGTTTATTTTCTATTTGGGCGACAACATGGTGGTGGGCGGGGTGAAACGGTTCATCGAGCGCTTCCAGGCCGATCGCTGCAACTGCCACCTTACCCTGGCGAGGGTGAAGGACCCTTCCCGCTTCGGGGTGCCGGAATTGCGCGGCGCGAAGATCGTCAGCGTGGAAGAGAAACCGCAGCGCCCCAAAAGCGATTTTGCGGTAGCGGGAATTTACATCTACGATTCCACCATCTTCGAGGCGGTCAACGCCATCAAGCCCAGCGCCCGGGGAGAGTTAGAAATTTCCGACGCTCACCAGTACCTTTTAGAGAAGGGTTATGAGATCACCTATTCGGAGATTACCGGCTGGTGGAAAGACACCGGCAAGCCCTTCGACCTGTTGGAAGCGAACCGCCTGATCCTGGAAAATATGCCGGAAGATATCCGCGGAGAGGTAAACGCCGGCTCCCAACTGGCCGGAAAAGTGATCGTGGAAGAAGGCGCCCGGATCATTGACAGCAACATTCGCGGGCCGGTGATCATCGGCAAAAACAGCGAGATCCGCAATTGCTACATCGGGCCGTACACCTCCATTTATCACGATACCAGAATTCAGAACAGCGAGATCGAGTTCAGCATCATTATGGACCATTGCAAGATCACCGACGTGGGGATTCGCATCGAAAGCAGCATTTTGGGCAGCGATATCGAAATCATCCGGGCGGGCGACAAGCCGAAGACCCACCGTTTTATTTTAGGCGCCCAGAGCCGGCTGGAGATCGTCTAATGTGGTCATTTGCTTCGCGGTCATTTGGCTGACGGCGTCATTTATAGTCATTTGGCTGCGCGTCATTTGCCTGGCTGCGTCATTTATAGTCATTTGGCTGCGCGTCATTTGCCTGGCGGCGTCATTTATAGTCATTTGCTGCGCGTCATTTGCCTTCGGCGTCATTTGTGGTCATTTGCCCAGTAGCAATGCAACCCAATGACAGCGCAGCCCAATGACGCGAAGCGAATGACAGCGAAGCGGATGACGCCGAAGCAAAATGACGCGAAGCCCCCAGGCCAATAACCAATTCGGAGAATGTTATGGAACTGAAAAACTTACTGGTCAGCAAGCGTAATTCCTATGCGATTGTCACGGTGAATCGCCCGGACAAGTTGAACGCTCTCAATAGCGAAACCATTGAGGAGTTAGAGCAGGTAATGCAGGAATTGAACAGGGACAAATCGGTTCGCTGCATCATTTTAACCGGCGCGGGAGAGAAAGCCTTCGTGGCCGGGGCAGATATCACCCGGATCACTCATTTAGACGAGGCTTCCGGCAAGGAATTCTCCCTGCACGGCCAAAATACCTTCCGGCACCTCGAGTTGATGCACAAACCGGTCATCGCCGCCATCAACGGGTTTGCCCTGGGGGGCGGCTGCGAGCTGGCCATGGCCTGCCACATTCGCATTGCCTCCACAAAAGCCAAATTCGGGCAGCCGGAAATCAACCTGGGGATCATTCCCGGGTACGGGGGAACCCAGCGGTTTCCCCGGCTGCTCGGTCTCTCCAACGCCCTGCACCTGCTGCTCACCGGGGAGATGATCGACGCGGCCCGCGCCTACCAATTAGGATTGGTGAGCGAGGTGCTGGAGCCGGAGAAATTGATGGAACGCGCCGAGGCCCTGGCCTCCTTGCTGGCCGGAAAAGCGCCGCTGGCGATTCGCTACATTCTCCAGGCGGTCTATCGCGGGGCGGGCACGGATTTGGATAAAGCGTTGAACATCGAAGCGACCTGTTTCGGGAAGGCATGCGCCACCGAGGACATGAAAGAAGGAACCGCTGCGTTCCTGGAAAAACGCAAGCCGGAATTCAAAGGGAAATAGGCAGAGAGGAGGGTTAAACTTGGCTATGCAACCGATCATCCTGCGCATCGACGACCGCCTCATTCACGGCCAGGTGCTGGTAGGCTGGGGCGCTTATTATCCCATCAAACACTTAGTGGTGGGAAATGACCGGATTGCCCAAAACGAATGGGAAAGAAACCTGCTGCTCATGGCCGCTCCCTCCGAGGTGGATTCCCGGGTGCTGACCCTGGAAGAAACCTTAGCCTACATACATGAGCGCCTCAACGCCCCGGACGTCAGCATGGTGCTGGTTGAATCCCCCGCCGACGTTCAAGAAATGGCCGATAAAGGCCTGATGCTCAAACAGGTGAACGTGGGAGGCATTCACTTTGGTGAAAATCGCTCCGAATACCTGAACTACCTGTTTTTGAATCCCGAAGAAGTCGAATTATTTGAACGCTTGATAGAACGGGGATTCACGTTCGAATGCCAGGACGTTCCCACCGGTCCGCGACACGATTTGAAGAAAATTCTGGAGAAACGCAAATGATTGACATTGCCACCCGGTCGCTTTCCCTGTCCACCAAGGGGTTTACCGACATCATTGATATTAGCGCGGAATTGCAAACGATCCTGTCCGATAGCGGGTTTGAGGAAGGGAATATCATGGTGTTCGTTTCCGGCTCCACCGCCGGCCTCACCACCATCGAATATGAAGGCGGGTTAAAGAGGGACCTGAAAGAGTTCTTCGAAAAATGGATTCCCATGAACGAGCGCTACTACCATAATGAACGCTGGCAGGACGGCAACGGGTACGCGCACCTGCGGGCGTCTCTGTTGAAACCTTCCCTGGCCGTGCCGTTTACCAATCGCCGGCTCTGCCTGGGTACCTGGCAGCAGGTGATCCTGGTGGATTTTGACAATCGCCCGCGCCGTCGCGAACTGGTGGTACAGATTAATGGAAAAAAACAGTAAGTGAGTATTACTGAGGATGGCGAGGGCGGACAATTCCCGGGAACGGAAGGGCAAATAACCCGGAACCGCTTATTAATGCATCATTGCTAACTGCCGGCGCAAGTATTCCTCACGGAATTCTTCAGCATGGCCTTCGGAAAACCAGGCAATGATCGCTTCGGCCATAGAGACGGACTTCTCGCCGCGCTCCAGCAATTTATAATAAAATTTTTGAATAGCGTCTAATTGCGAACTCTGGTAATTATTCAACGGTTGCATGGTGAACTCCATCGAGTAGCGATTTTATAGATTTACAACTTCTTTGAAACCGGTTTCGGGTTCATTTTCAGGCTTTCCGAAAGCCAGAGGGCGATTGCTTCTGAAAAGGAGATTAACCGTTTCAATTCCTTCGATTTTTTTTCCCTAAATTCCAGCAGTTCTTTGAACTTCTCTGCAGATCTTCCCATTCAAACACTCCGTTGCTACAAGAATAGTGCCACAACTTCATACTTCCATGTTTCAAATTAGTTTCGTTGCGGTATTATTTTGAGAAAAATGCGGCGTTCCCCTTCTTCCTCATCGCGCTGCCCCTGAACGTTCACTAATTTGATTGACCGAAATTAATCAGCAAATCGTTGAGATAACTTGATTCTCGTCAATTTAAAAATTTTGTAGCATTTTAGCCCTTTGCAAAACTCCCGTAAAATGCCATGCCTCCCGCATGGCCGGGAGAAATGGCTGGCAAGAGGAAATCTGGCAAAATTTCAGATGAATAGAGTTTCGCTCCCCGCGGAAAAGTGCGCAAATTTTATACAAGAGTCATACTCGTTTGGGGTAATTTTGGAGGTTTGGGTGCAATGCTGAAGCTTTGCACTCCGCCGATGCGAAATTCACTTTCCAACCCGCATCGGGTGTAACCGCCGGGCCATTCACGCTACCGGCCATTTTCCGGGGCGGGCGCTTCGCCGACGCCTAAAAGATCGTATAACCGCTGCGCATTTTGAAAATCTTCCAATTTGAAGCCGACGCCCGGCTGTAAGCGAACCGGTTTCCCTTCTCGCAGTTCGCCCGGGGTAACCCAGGCAAAGTCGCTGTGCTCCCCGGATAAGCGCACCGTTCCGCTGCAAACCCGCACCAGGTAATCAATTGCCAACAGGAAATATTCGTTTTTCCAATGCCCGAACCAGGTATTGGCGGGGGCTAACACTTCCACTTCCAGGCCAGTCTCTTCCTTCACTTCCCGGCAAAGTCCCGCGAGGGGATCTTCATTGCGGCGCAGGCGGCCTCCCGGGGGCCCCCAAATTTTCGGCTCCGTATTGCGCTTGAGCAGCAAAAAACGCCCGTTCCGGTAAACATAGGCATTTACCGCCACGACGTGAGTGAACCGAACCGGTTCGGGCATGGTTGGCGTCTCCTGTATTGTGTATTGCGTATTGCGTATTGCGTAAAACGTAATACGAAATACGTAATACGTAATACGCACCACCCCAACAGTTACGTCTTACGTCTTACGTCTTACCCCATCCCCAGCGCCCGGCGCATCGCTTCGGGCACTGCCACGGGCCTCCCGGCCGGATTGACCACCACCCAGGCGACGTCGGCTTCTGCGAGCAGTTTTTCATCGGATCGGCGCAGAATTTCCTGGTGAAAGGTGGCACCCACACGGCGGTGCTCCTTCAAAACCGTGCGAATAACCAGTTGATCATGGGCGAGGGCCGGCCACTTGTAGGTAATATCGATCCGCCGGATGACCAGTAATAACCCGCTGTGTTTCAATTCGGTAAGGGTAAATCCCTTTTTTTCCAGCACTTCCATGCGGGCGAATTCCAGGTAATTCAAATAAATTGCATTGTTGACGTGCCCGTAATAATCGCATTCGAATGGACGAACCTTGTGGAATGATTCGAAAACTTCTGCCGCCATTATTCAGTTACCCCTTCTTTTCAGATCATTTGCCAGAGAATAACCAATTGCGCTTTAAAATTCAATGCGTTTGTAATAATTAGGCGATCAGCCGTCAGCGATCAGCCATACCAATGAAGGCTTATTTTGTGGTATTTTTTTCGACGTAGAGATCGATCAAGTTCAGATTCTTGTGTAAATTCCGATTGCGAAGTTCAACTTCGCAACCCAGGCGCGCGCCGAAGTTGAACTTCGGCACGAGTGCGCTCGACACCTTGATCTGAATTTACACAAATTCAGGGACGCGACCGAGAGATCCAATCCAATCGAAACGGAAATATTAACTCTTCACAAGAATTTCTGTCCCGAGCGGGGGAGCCGGCCAATTTTCTCCAACTGTTTGAATCCGGCGAATATTTCCGTATATTTTGCGCCGAACTTTAACGAAGGAGAACCAATACGTGGAACAAATGGGCAGCAGTCTAATTTTCTTTGCCTTGCTTTTTGCGGTTTTTTATCTATTTTTTATCCGGCCCCAAACCAAAAAACAAAAAGAGCGCCAGCGCATGCTGGAGGCCCTGCAAAAGGGTGATGACGTGGTCACTATCGGCGGGATTCACGGCAAGGTCGTCGGTTTTAAGCACAACGATAAAACCGTGGTGCTCAAAGTGGATAGCAGTGTGAACCTGGATTTTGACCGCACTGCCATTTCCTACGTGCGCGGCGAGCCGTCAACCAGTGAAGAAATTAAATAATCCGCTCAAGTTTCACTTACGCGTTACGCATTGCGTATTTCGTAATGCGTAATGCGTAAAACGCACTGGTAACATTACACGGGTAATTTATGGCGGTTTTACCGATTATCAAGTTAGGCCATCCCACTTTGCGGAAACGAGCCGAGGAGATCGCCGATTTCAGTGAAGATCTCCGGGAGTTGGCGGAGAATATGGTCGATACCATGCGGGTAAACGAGGGCATCGGCCTGGCCGCCACCCAGGTGAACGAGTTGAAACGACTGTTCGTGATCGACCTGGAAGCGTTCGATGAAAACCTGGCCCCGCAAGCGTATCTGAATCCCCAAATCATCTCCGGGGAAGGAAACGAGTCGCTGGAGGAGGGCTGCCTGAGCATTCCCGAGGTGCGTTCCGAGGTAGATCGTTCTCTCAAGATCGAGGTGGAATACCAAACCTTGGCGGGCGAAACGGTGCGTGAGACCCTGGAAGGCTTGCACGCCCGGGTGTTCCAACATGAGCTGGACCATTTGAACGGGGTGCTGTTTATCGACCGGCTGCCTCTTTTGCAACTCAAATTGCTGGAACCCAAACTCAAAAAGCTCCAGGAGGCGCATTCCATTCTTTGAAATGATCGCTGCGCTCCCTTTCGCCCCGTCTTCGTTTCATCCCTATCATTCCCATCCCGGCCAAAAACATGAATAATCGCCAGCAATCAAAGGGCTTGGACATCGTTTTTATGGGAACGCCGGAATTTGCGCTCCCCACCCTGGAAAAAATCTTCCATTCCCGCCACCGCATCGTTGGGGTCGTTACCCAGCCGGAGCGCCCCCGGGGACGCGGGCATAAGCTGCTCCCCACCCCGGTCAAACAATTTGCCCTGGACCATCACCTCTCCCCTATTTTTCAACCGGAATTGCTGAAAGACCCCGATTTCATTTCCGCTTTGCGCGCCCTGAACGCCGATCTGTTCGTGGTGGTGGCCTTCCGCATTCTCCCGGAGATTATTTTCACCATGCCCGCAAAGGGGTGCGTGAACCTGCACCCTTCCCTGCTCCCCAAATATCGCGGGGCGGCCCCCCTGAACTGGGCGATTATCGAGGGAGAAACCCGCACCGGCATCACCACCATTTTTTTGCAGAAACAGATCGATGCCGGGAACATGATTTTGCAACGGGAAATGGCCATTTACCCGGACGATACCTTTGGAACCCTGCACGACCGCTTAGCCCCCGCGGGCGCGGATTTGATGCTGGAAACCTTAGACCGGATCGAAACCGGAACAGTGCAAACCACGGCGCAGGACGATTCCTTAGCCACCCCCGCGCCCAAACTCAACAAAGAAATCTGCCGCCTGAACTTTGCCCAGCCCGCCGCGCGGGTCAAAAACTGGATTCACGGGCTTTCGCCCTTTCCCGGGGCGTACGCTTTTTACCGGGAACAAATGCTCAAGTTTTACCGGGCGACGCCGGTCAGCAACGAAACCCCCAACGCCCGACCGGGAGAAATCATAAAAGCGGAAAAAGAGGATTTTTGGATTGCCTGCCAGCCGGGGGTGATCGCCATTCAGGAACTGCAATTAGAGGGGAGGAAGGTTTTGAAGACCGGCGAATTTTTGCGGGGGATGCCATTGCCAACCGGTGAATACCTGGGGTAAGCAGTGCGAAAAAAAGGTTACTATTCAGGCACAGAGGTCACAGTGGTCACAGTGGTCACAG
>WYBG01000326.1 GCA_011526015.1 Deltaproteobacteria bacterium
GCTTCCTGGACGTAAATATCCAGGGGGATCATGCGCCGCTCCACGTAGGCGTGTTTGATGATGACGTGGCTGTCCTCCACGCGTACGGTCTGGGCGGCGGTCTGCTGCAATTCCCGGAGCAGCGCTTCCGAGAAGCGCCGGCGCTCGAATTTGAGGTGCTCGAACTCCTGGGCGTCCACCAGCCGCCCGGCGCGATCATGGTTGAATACCAACCGGTATTTGGACAACACCGCCTCCCGGGTACTCTTTTTGGGATATTCAAAACGGTCTTTGATCAATTTGAAGACCAGATCGTAGCCCGGGATGGTGAACACGGCCATGACCATCCCTTTCTGGCCCCGGGCGACCTCGAAGCAGTCATCGCTGCCGGCCAGGTAGCGCAATATATCCCGGTACAACTCGGTTTTGCCGTGCTTGTTGTGCCCGATGGAAATGTAGATCTCCGCTTCGCGCTTGCGGGGCATGATGGTTTTGAGGAACGCGACCAGGTCATAAGTTCGTTCTGTATCCACCAGAAAGTAGGAGCGGGTAAAGCTGAACAGGATACTCACGTCGTTCTCGTCCAACAGCACCGCGTCTGCCAGGATGCCGTCGGCATGGTTGTGTAAAGCGATAACGAAAGGGAAGGTATGGGAGCCGCTGAACATTCGCCCGGCGATGTAAGCGGCCATGCGCCGGTAGAACACCGCTTTGACGACCTGGGCGCGCTCTACCACTTTCAGCGCACCGATTCGCCGAAGATGGGCTTCGATTTGGGCAGCGATGAACCGGGCGTCGCGCTCCAGGTCCTGGTAAGGGAGGCGAAAGCGGTAATCTTGCAAAATTGCTTTGGCCAGGTTCAAGGTGGAAGTAAATCCCTGGTAGCTGCGGCACACCGGCCGGGGGGAAGGGGTAGGAGGGGTCTCGAAATCCGTGTCCACGAATTCGATCTGCGGATCCACTCCTGCGGTGCTGAAAATCCGCCGGGTGGCGGAGTTGAAGAAGGTTTCCGCCAGCTCCCAGTCGTTGCGCCCGGTGATCATCCCGGAATAGACCGCCTTGAGGCCGGCCCAGACCATTTTATCATCGGCTCGCTCCGCCAGCAGTTCCCGCAGTTTCGCCGTCATTTGATCGACGATTTTTTTGTAGAGATCTAACCGCTCCGCGGCGTCGCCCTGGATGCCGTGCCAGTCGCGGCTCTCGAAACGGGATTTAGCCCGGCGGGTAATGGTTCTGAATTGATTCTGGTACTCGTCAAAGGCCTCGTAAATCGCCCGGGCGCCTAAGTTGGCGAGGCGGCTCTCCGTTAAACGGGGGGGTGTGGGGGTCATGGGTGGCTGAGTCTCCGTTTTTTCGATTGCGGGAGCGGGGGGCGTAACTCGTAATGCGTAACAAAAACGGAATACGCACTACCTCGCATAGCCGTGACATTACGTTTTACGCATTACGCTTTACGTCCCACGTTCCGCTTTCTCCCACTCGAATCAAAATTGTTTTTGCATCGCCGGTTCGGGGAAGTTATTTTTTCCCCGCCGGTAACCGATTGGCCTCCTGGCCGTAAGGTGTTCGAGCCGTTCAAAAATAATCAATTATACGGCTTAACAAAATGAGGAAAAAAAGAGGAGATATGGGAAAGGCTCTTACCGTGCTGGAAAAGCGCCTGCGCAAAGGCCAAAAACGATTCACCCTGAATGAAGCGGCGGCGGCCACCGGGTTTTCCGTGGACGAAGTGCGCGACGGCCTGGACGCACTGATGGCGAAATACCTCTGCCGCTTGCAGGTGACCGAAAACGGGGATCTGATCGTCGATTTCGGAGAATCCCTGCGCCGGCGCGGCGAAAAAACCTTCTCCGAGCGAATGAATGAGTTCCGGGAGTGGCTGTGGAAGGTTTTCAAGGTGATTTACAAAGCCTGGATTACCATAACCTTAATGGTCTATTTCGTGATCTTCCTGGTGATTATGATCGCGTTGCTGGTCGCCGCAGGGTCTCAGAAGGGAAAAAGCCGCAAATCTCCCCTCAACCTGGATGCGGTTTTGCGGGTTTTTTACGCTATTTTTCGCTGGCAGACCGTCACCGGTACTACCGTGTTTCGCACCGACCGCCGCGGCTACCGCTACCGGGAGTACCAGCCCCGCTCTTCGATATTGAAGCCGGGCAAGAAGAACTTCATCGCCGCGGTGTATGACTTCGTGTTCGGACCGCCCCGGGTAGAAATCGATCCCCTCCATAATCCCCGGGAAGTCGCCGCATTTCTCAAAGAGAGCAAGGGCATTCTGCTCACTTCGGATTTACAGGCCCTGGCAGGGTGGAACGCCGCGGAAGCGGATGCGTTTTTTACCGATTGTTTAGTGCGTTTCCGGGGGGACGTGAAAGTGAGTGAAAACGGGGTGATTTACGGGCAGTTCGATGAGATTACCCGGGGAGTGGGGCAGGCGCAGGACGGCAAGATCGAGCATTACTGGGATGAATACGAGCCGGAATATGAATTGACCGGGAACAGCACCGCCTACAATTTCGCCATTGTAGTGATGAACGGCTTCAACCTGCTCTTCTCCTTCGCGGTGCTCAACGGGCTGTTGGGGCGGGCGTTTTCCGCCGGGGAGTATAGTGAAATCGGCTACCTGGTGGACGGGGTGGTGTACGGCAACCCCGCGGCGGCGGCGCTGTTAGGCTGGATTCCGTTCATTTTTTCGGCGCTGTTTTTTCTCATCCCTTTGATTCGTTGGTTTAGCATTCAGCGCGCCCGCCGGCGCCGTTACCGCAACAACCTTCGCAAACGGTTCTTCAAGGCGATTTTCAACAGCCGCGGGGAACCCCGGACGGCGCAGGAAATCCTGCGCTCCGTGAACGCCGGCGCCGCGGAGGAACCCCCATCCCCCGCAACAGCGGAAAAGATGCTCGACGAGCTGGCGCTGGAGTTACAGGGAGAGACCGTGCTAACGGAAGAAGGAGACCTGGCCTATGCCTTCCCGCGAATTCGCCGGGAGCTGGAAGAGGCTCCCCGCCTGCGCGCCCGGCGAACGGCTATAAAAGAGTTAGGCGACGTTATCATGGACAGTGAATAGACGGGTGTTTTAGTGTTCAGGTGTTCAAGTGTTCGAGTGTTTTGGTGTTAGAGTAACTCAGGAATCCCCTACCAAAACACTAAAACACTAAAACACCCCCTTTTAAAACCATGGAGGCGCAATCATGCCGCAAGATCTTACTTCTCGAGTGATGAATTTGGAAACCATGATCGAATACCAGGAGGGATCGGTAGTCAGCCGCACCGTCATCGGAAAAAAGAGCGGCACCGTTACCCTTTTTGCTTTTGACCAGGGCCAGGGGCTGAGCGAGCACACCGCCCCGTATGACGCCCTGGCGTACATAGTGGACGGAAGCGCGGAGATTCGCATCTCCGGCAAACCGTTTCAGCTCGAAAAAGGCGAGATGATCATCATGCCCGCCAATGAGCCGCACGCCTTGAGCGCGGCGCAGCCCTTCAAAATGCTGTTAGTGATGGTCAAATCGCAGGAGTGATTGCCGGAATCCGGTATCCGTAGAAAGGCAGCAAGAATATGAACGACTTTTCCGCTGATCAAGAAAACCGCCGGATCGCCGAGGCGGTCAGAACTGCCTGCCTGAAGGCCGCCGTCGAAGCGTATGAACACGCCCGGATGAGCGGGTTGTGCCAGGAAGGGGCCTGGGACTGCGCCCTGGACGCCATCCGGGCGTTGGATGTCGAAACGGTGCTCACCCGCCTGCCGGGCCCGGTTGCCGGGGGCGAGGGGCTGCCACCGGAATAAAAAAAATGGTTATACCGCCAGGTAAATTTTCGTGAAAATATCGTTTGATAAGTATCTCCATATGAGATATATTTTCCCATGCGCATTGTTACACGAAGACGCTTACTGGAATTTGCGGAACAACATCCGGAAGCTGATGAGCCTTTAGAGCGTTGGTATCGAGCGATGAAACGCCACAACTTCGAATCATTCTCTGAGTTGCGGCGAATTTTTCCAGGCGCGGATAAAGTTGATAGGTTAACGGTTTTCAATATTGGCGGAAATAAATACAGATTGATTGTCGCCATTCATTACAATCGCAAGATTATTTATATCAGGGATATGTTAACTCATAAAGAGTATGATAAGGGTAAATGGAAGGAATAATGATGGAAGTATTGAACGAAGAAATATTAAATGCGGAAATAGAAGAAATTGCTAAAATATGGCCGGTGGTTTCAAAGGTTGTAGCGGTCATCTATACGGAAGAGGAATACAAATATGCTGTAAAAGTATTGGATAGATTGATCGATATGATCGGTGAAGATGAGGATCATCCGTTAGCATCATTGATGGAAACGATCGGGGCGCGAATCGAAGATTACGAAGACCGGCATTATCCTGAGCCGGTGGGAGATCCGATTGGCTGTTTGAAATATTTAATGGAAGAACACAATCTAAAGCAGCGCGATTTAAAAGAATTGGGAAGCCAAGGTGTTGTATCCGAGATATTAAGCGGCAAAAGGAAGCTTACCCTCAGACAGGTTAAAGCACTCAGTAAACGGTTTAAAATTTCGCCAGCCGTTTTTATTGAAGATGAGTAGCGAACAAGGCGGTTGGGAGTGTTTTTGAATTTTTCTGATTGTAACGTTTTGCAGTGATAAACGGTATTTCATATCGACCATGCTTTTGACATCCCCCCTGTCCCCCCTTTGAAGGGGGGACAGGGGGGATGTTAAAATCCGGCAAGAGAAAATCTTCGACATTTACAGCTATCATCGCAATCCGTTATTGTTACGAATTTTTGATGGTAAGTTTAAGTTAGAGTGTTTCTCAAGGTTTAGTGGTCAATGCCCCTGGTTGCGTGATCGTCGCGTCAGGCTTTCCGGGTTGAAGCAACCCGGAAAGCCCTCAGCATACCGGCATCAATAATGCAGCCTTACCCGGAAGGTCACATTCCTTCCCGGTTCGTAGAGCATCCCCGGCGCCGGCATGTTGTTGTAGCGGCGGTTGAGGTGCTCGTAGTAGGTTTTGTCGAAAATATTCTGCACTCCCAGGTCAACTTCTATGAAATTGAAAGGCCGGAAACCGGCCAGGAAATTGTACACCGTGAAACCCGGTGCGGCGGTCTCCCCAAAAGCGCTGGAAACCCGGTTCTGCTCCGCCACAAAGCGCCCTTCCGCTTCTGCCCAGAATTTGCTGTTAGCATGGTTGTAGCGCAGCGCCGCCTTGCCTTCCAGGGGCGGGATTTCCGGCAGCGGCTGCTCCCATTCCAGGTTATCGGCGCGGGTGTAGGCTGCCCCGGCGCGGTAGCTGAACCCGCGGTAGAGCTTCCCTTCTACCAGGGCCTCGAACCCTACCTGCCGGGCGCGGTCGATGTTCAGATAGCGTTTGGTGAATTTCGGCTCCATGCAGGGCATGAACAGGCGCGGCAAATCCTCATCCACCGCCGCGGTGATGTAATCGTTGACCAGGGAATAGAACACCCCGGCTTTGATATTGGCATGGCCGCCGAAGCGTTTATCCAGGGAAATTTCCGCTTGCTGGTTCACTTCCGGCTTCAAAAAAGGATTGCCGAAATATTCGTAAGGGTCCATCCCCACGTTCAGGTGATTGATGTAGCGTTCGATCAGGTTGGCGGTACGCGTACCCCTTCCCGCGGCGAAATTCAGTGCGGTGGTGGGATCGAGTTGATAATTGAGCGACACCGTGGCGCTGAAGTTAGTCTCCTCTTGCACGGGAATCTCCCCGTATTCGGCGAGGAATTGCGGGGCCAGTTCCTTTGCCTCCGAAGAGATGAAATCCGCCCGCACTCCCGCCGCCAGAATCAATTTGGGGGAGAGGAAATGGCGCCATTCGCTGAAAATGCCTACATCGTTCAGATCGGAATTCTGCCACACTGCATCCGTAGCCTGCATGGGCGGGTTGAACATCATGCCGGTACAGGGATTCATGTACACTTCGCGTTGGCGATTTCCATCTTTAGCGTCGTAGGAGACGTCCCCGCCTAAATACCAGAGATTGTTGGGAAACAGGTTCAAACCGAGTTCCACTCTCCCGCCCAGGGTTTTGGCGTTGACGTCGGAAACCGAGTGCACCATGCTGTAATTGGGCCGCCGGGAATTGCTCATCACGTGGTCCACCCGGGAGCCGTACACTTTGGCGGAGAGAGAGATAATTTTCCGATGGAAATTTCGCCCGGCGTAATCCACCGCCCAGAGGCTGGTATTGTCTTCATCCGCGTCCATGGCCAGGCCGGGGGTGAGCATATCGCGGGCAAAGGACTGCCGCCAGGAGACTTGCAAACGCTGGTTCGGCCAGGGATTTATCCCCGCTTTCAGGGAATAATCGTTCACCCGGAAGGAGGAGGGAACTTCCTGCCCGCTCCCGTCCTGGTAATTTTGGTACTCCTTGCTGCCCCCGCTGAAATGAAAATCATAAAGGGAGTTGCTGGCGGCCAGGGCCATGCGGGCGCGGGTCCCCTCGCCGTTGCTCTCGTAACCGCTCTCAAGGTCGGCATGAAGCCGGAAGCGCTCCGCGGGCTCGGGACGTTTCAGCACTAAATTCACCACCCCGCCCATGGTCTGCCCGAAGCGCACCGCGTAGGGGCCTTTGATGATTTCGATCTTCTCCAAATCCTCCGCCTGCACGTGGGTGGTTACCGGGTCCATGCGATTGGGGCAGGCGTGGGAGACCCGGGTGCCGCCGTCGAATTGCACGTTCAGTTGCTCGTATTTAAATGAGCGCATCACCGGATCAATGGCATATCCTCCTTTGCGCACCGCGGAAAACCCCGGCTGGCTTTTCAGGAATTCGCCCACGTCGCGGGGATATTTTTCACGGATTTCCTGCTCCATAATCTCCGCCTGGAAGGGCGCGTCATCCCTCGATCCGGTTACCACGATATCTTCTACCTGGAGCGGCTGGGGGAGCAGCTCCACCTGCATTTCCTGCGCCGATTCCGCATTCGCCTCCCGCCGGACGGTGCGATAACCCAGGCGGTTTATTTGCAGGGTAAACTTCCCCGCCGGCAGGGGAGCAAGCTCGAACTCCCCGCGCTCGTTGGAATAAGTATATATCCCGGTTTCTTCCACCAGGATAATGGCGCTGGCGACCGCTTCCCCGGAATTCTTGTCCACCACTTTGCCGCTCAGGGCGGCGGGGGAGTTTGCCCATGCGGTTAGCGAGCACAGCATCGCCAGGGCCATACAAGGTTGAATAAAGATTTTCAGCATCGTATCCTCCGATGTTTTTCTCACGATAATAGCGTTTCCGATGGCAAAAATTGTCCATGCCGGATCAGGCCGGGTAAGCGCTATCGCGGCGCTCCGGCATTCGCCGAAAGAGTTCACTATTTTGAATTCGCTATTCTCCACGAAACTTGTGAATAGTGAATGGTGAATGTTTAATTCAGGGGTAGGGGAGAGGCGGGAGGAGGATGCTCGATGGAATCGCTGATCTCCTGCGCGGAAAGAAAATCATGCGCAGGCAAGGGGAGGGTATGTTGAAGGGTCGGTAAAAATGCCGGCGTTTTGGCTCCTTCGTTACACCACCATAGCGGAACGAAGGGAATTACCGGGTTTACCTGGGTGGAACAGTAACGAAAACCCACCGCCCCGGCTTCGGCTTCGCAACGGCATTGCGATTCATCCCCGCCGCAGCCGCAAGAGCAGCTTGCATAGTGCTCGCCGCGTTTCTCCACCCCATAGAGCCGGATTTCCTTGAGCAGCGGAAACGCCGTCAGGAGATAGCCGAGCATCACCAGGGTGGAGAATGCGCTGATTTTTTGCAGGTTGCCGGAGAACATAGGATTTCCTGGTTGCGGTGTTCCGGTATCGCGCGAATTCCGAGTGGGTGACAGAAAGGCTTTCTTATTTCAATCACCCAATCGCCAAATCACCAGATCACTTCTGCAAGGTGCGAATATGCGCGATAATGTCCATAATTTGCTGATCGGTCAGGGCCGGGTTGCCGCCTTTGGGGGGCATGGCCACCCCGGTAGTGTTCAGGGGATCGTCCGGGGTTCTTCCCTTCAGGGTGTACTCCAGCAATTGCTCGTCGGTGCGGGTTCTGACGAATTCGCTGGTGGTCATATCCTTGCCCAGTCCTTTGACGCCGGTAGCATCCGGGCCGTGGCAGGCGGAACAGCTTTGCACGTAGAGGTCTTTGCCTTTGGCGGGGTCGCCTTTCTGCAGGGCGGCTTTTTGCGCCACACCCGGTTGTTGGCCGCCTCCGGAGGCGGGAGTCTGCTCGCCGCTGCCGCAGCTTGCCAGAAAAAGGGCAAAAACCGTGAAAATTACCACGCTCAACATTAGAGCTTTGCGAGAATTCATTCTTTATCTCCTTATTATGGGTTTACCGGTTCCTATTTGAAAGCCAAAAAATATAATTGGCATTTGCCAATTGATAATTGCCAATTGGCAATTCTATTTACTACTCGGTAGAAGTGCGCTTAATCGTGGTCGAGATAAAAATGCAAAATTCAGCAACAAACTCGTTCCAAAAGAAAAGGAAAAAGGAAAAAGGTATAAGGTATAAGCGAGCGGTACTTTTCACTTCTCACTTTTCACTTCTCACTTTTTACTTCTTACTTCTCACTCACTAATTCTTCAAAAGTCAGAATATTAGCCTCGCCGGTTTGGGCAGCGATTTCCTCGGCGTTGTCCCGGCTGGCCAGGGCGATGATGCCGGACGCCATCGGGGTGGTAATTTCGCCGCTTTTCACGAAAACCGCGTTTTTAGCGTTGATCCATTCCCGGCTCTGGTAATCGACCACCCAGAAATTGGCTACCTGCTCCTGCTGCTGCTGGTGGTGTTTCAACATGCAGCCGATGTCATCGAAGCGGCGATCCTGGCCGTTGGGTAACACATACCCCGCGGCGTAACGGGCTTCGTTGATGATCATCTGGCAGCGGTCGCAGGCGTCTTCGCCATAGCGAATTTGCGGGGGGCGATCCGGGTCCGCGCCGGAACCGCATCCCCACAACAGCAACGCAAGAAGCCAAATCGCTTTGAACGCAGGCCTGTTTTTCATAGCGCACCTCTCTTTTTGAAGCTAAGATAGGAAAAACCGAAGGCTAATACAATCCACAGCGCTAAAATTCCCAATAACATCGGCAGCAGGTTAGCGCCATAGGTACGCACCGCGTACAATCCCACCGGGCCGAAGATTTCCAGGTTTCCGTAGAGGATGAAAATGGCGCTCAGTTTGAAAACCTGGAGCGGATTGGCCAGCGACAGGGCAAAGAGGTGCTCGATGCTCAGTTTCATGGTGAGAGAGGAACCCATAACGCCCAAGTCGCCGAAGAACACCAGGAGCAGCCAGGCGAACAGGGAAACGCCCACGGCCGTGTCGGCCTTGCGCAGGGCGCTGGAAATGAGCATCCCCAGCCCCAAACTGGCCAGCGCCAGTAAGAAGGTTA
>WYBG01000327.1 GCA_011526015.1 Deltaproteobacteria bacterium
ATAGCCGGGATACGGCTTCACCGGCATAAGAGAAGCCTGCCATTCCGGTTTCCACCGGAGGCGAAACCTTTTCCGGCGAACGCGGGGATAGCAGAATCTCCATAATTACACTCAAACGAAACCTTACAGGCAGGAAAACCATGAATGAGCAGAAAAAGCAGGGCAAGTCGTATCAAACTGTTTATCAGCAGTTCAGAAAAGAGGATCTGATTTTAAGAGACTACCTGGCGCTGGACCGCACCGTGGTGGCGAACGAGAGAACCTTTTTAGCCTATATTCGCACCGCGCTGGCGTTTTTTGTTTCCGGGGTAACTTTTATCCATTTCTTTGGAGAGATAGTCTTCGAAATCCTGGGATGGACCTTTGTTCCCCTGGGGGCGATCACCTTCATCATCGGGTGGCGGCGTTTTTGGCAGGTTAAACAGAGTTTAAGCCTGGGCAGGAGCGCTTCTCCCGCTGAATGGCTGGATCGTTAAATGGTTAAATGGCTGTCCAACCATCCAACCATTTAACCATCCAACCCCTCATTCCCCTCGCCAAAAAGAAACTTGCCCTCATTCCCTGCGTAAGGCTGTGAATTTTAAGCTTAGGATGATTCGCGACAATGTTTTGTTGCGAGGCTGAATATTCACAACCCACTAACCATGGAGGCCCGATGATGAAAACTTCATCGTTTCTGTTAATAATCGCTGCGCTGGGGATAACCGCGCCGGCGTTCCTCTATTCCCAACCGCGGGAGCGCTCGGAAGTATCCGTGCAGGATACCTGGAAACTGGAAGATTTGTATTCCACCGACCAGGCCTGGCATGAAGCCAAACAACAGGTAGCAGCCGAATTCGATAAATTGGCGGGGTTCAAAGGGAGATTGGCGGCGTCCGCCTCCGACCTGCTGGCCTGCCTGGAGTTCAACAGCCGGATTTCCAAAGAGATGGCCCGGCTTTACAGCTACGCTTTTATGAAATACGACCAGGATACCCGCAACTCTACTTACCAGGCCATGAAGCAGGAGATTCAGCAAATTTATACCGACTATCAAGCTAAAATCGCATTTATGGAGCCTGAGGTGGTCAAATTAGACAAACCGGCCATCGAAAAATTTATTGCTGAAGCGCCGGGCTTGAAAGTGTATCAATTCTATTTGCTGGACTTGCAGCGCCGGAAAGCGCATACCCTTTCGGAAAAAGAAGAGAAGATCTTAGCCGAAGCGGGCCTGATCGCCAGCGCCCCCTATGATATTTTCAGCGTGTTCAGTAACGCGGAATTACCCTACCCGGAGATCAAATTGAGCGACGGCAACTCCGTTAAGTTGACCTCCGCGGGCTACTCCCGCTATCGCGCCCTGCCCAACCGGGAAGACCGGGAGGCGGTTTTTACAGCGTTCTGGAACACCATCGGCGGATTCCAGGGAACCCTGGGAGAGCAGTTGTACGCAAACGTCAAAAAGGATATTTTCTATGCCCGGGCCCGGGGATATCAATCATCCCTGGAGAGCGCCCTGGACGCCAACAATATCCCCACGGACGTTTATGTTGCCCTGGTTGATAACGTCAACCGCAACCTGGACACTTTCCACCGCTATCTCAACCTGCGAAAACGGATGCTCAAGCTGGATACCTTGAAATATTCCGATCTCTACGCCCCGGTGGTGAAAGAGGTGGAATCGAATTATCCCTATAGCGAGGCCAAAAAACTGGTTTTGGAAGCCGTAAAACCCCTGGGAAATGAGTACGCCGGGGTGGTCAAAAAAGCGTTCGAGGAGCGCTGGATCGACGTGTACCCCACCCCGGGCAAGCGTTCCGGCGCTTACTCCGCGGGGGACGTGTACGACGCCCATCCCTTTATGCTCCTCAATTACAACGACCAGTATAACGACGTCAGCACCCTGGCCCACGAAATCGGCCACGCCATGCAAAGTTATTTTTCCAACAAAACCCAGCCCTACCCGCTGGCGGATTACCCCACCTTCGTGGCGGAAGTGGCCTCCACCTTCAACGAGGCGCTGCTGATCGACAAAATGCTGAAAGATATCAAAGACAACGACACCCGCCTCTCCTTGTTGATGAATTACCTGGATAATTTGAAAGGAACTCTGTTCCGGCAAACCCAGTTCGCCGAATTCGAGCTGAAAATCCATGAAAAAGCCGAGCAGGGAGAACCGCTGACCGGCGAAACGCTGACGGCGCTTTACGCCGATATTCTGAAAAAGTATTACGGCCACGACAAAGGTATTTGCAAAATCGATGACCGGGTGACGGTCGAGTGGGGCTACATTCCGCATTTCTATTACAATTTTTACGTGTACCAGTACGCCACCTCGTTTACCGCCTCCACTGCCCTGGCCGAGAAGGTGTTGAAGAAAGAGCCGGGCGCGGTACAACGTCTCATGCAGTTCATATCCTCCGGCGGCTCCGACTATCCCATCGAATTGCTGAAAAAGGCCGGGGTGGATATGACCACTTCCGAACCCTTTACCCAGACCATGTCCGCCATGAACCGCGCCATGGATGAAATCGACAAAATACTGGATAAAAAAGGCTCCTGATATAGCCCTCCACCGGGAAGATTTTTAGCGATTCCCCTTTCCACCCGATTTTGCTACATTAGTCCACCCAGTACCGTAAGGCGTCCCCCGCCCGGGGACGCCTTGCGGGTGTTTAGCGGGAAGGCAGAAACGGTAACAGACGTTGTTAACGCACCGCCAAAGGTTTTCCGGGCAGGATGTAACGAAAATGATCGACATTCTTCCAGCAGCTTATCGCGCCGGCAAGGGAGGAAAGGAGCGCAACCGTTCATTCCCGGCAGTAGTTTTACAGATTTCCGCCGGCCTGTTCTTCCTTTGCATCTTGATTCTGCCCGCCCAATCCCAGGTTTTTTTGGGAAATTACAGCGGGCACGCCGTTTCCGGAAAACAGGTTACTGTGTCCGCCGGCGCCGCGGCAGTGCGGTTCATCTTCTACCAGCCGGATATTCTGCGGGTGGATTTCCTGCCTTTCCCGGGCGCGGTGTTCGATTCCTCATTCTCAGTCATTCAAGACACCAGCGTTTACGTTCCCTTTACCATCACCGACGCCCCCTCGACCCTGAAAATCGAAACCGGCGCTATGCGCGTGGTATGCCAGAAATCCCCCCTGCGAATTTCCTATTATGACGCCGCCGGAAACCTGCTGCTAAGCGAACCGGCGTCCGGGGGACTGGCGGTGAGCGGCGCGGAACGATGGGCGACCTTTTCGCTGCATCCTAACGAACACTTCTATGGAACCGGGGAGCGCAGCGCCGACCTGGATAAGCGCGGCCAGGTCCTGCAATCGTTTAATACTCAGCATTTCAGTTACGACGGCCCGGTGGATCCCATGAACATCACCGTTCCCTTTCTGGCCTCCACCAACGGTTACGCGCTCTTCTTCGACCAAACCTACCCGGGTGCGTTCGATTTAGGCGCTTCCGATCCTTCGCGTTTTTTCTACAAAGCGTTCGGCGGGGAATTACGCTATTACCTGCTAACCGCGCTCACCATTCCCGGCCAGATCGAACGCTACACCTGGCTGACCGGGCGGCAGCCCCTGCCGCCGCGCTGGGCGCTGGGATACATCCAATCCAAATACGGATACCGCAACGAGGGTGAAGCGCGGGAAATGGTCGAAACCATGCGGGGGAAGCAGATTCCCTGTGACGCCATCGTGCTGGATCTGTACTGGTTCGAGCACATGGGCGATCTCGCCTGGAACTTAAGCGACTGGCCCGATCCCGGCCAGATGATGCAGGATTTTCTCGGCCAGGGATTCAAAACCATTGTGATCACCGAACCCTACATTGTCGAATATTCGGGCAATTTTTCCACCGCCGCGGCGAACGATTATCTCGCCTTTGATTCCCAGGGAGAACCGTACCTCCTCGGCGGCTGGTGGTCTTGCAACTGCGACGCGGGATTGCTGGATATCACCAACCCGGCGGCGCGGGAGTGGTGGTGGAGCCTGCATCCCGCCTTCATGGGCGAGCATCTGGCCGGGCTGTGGACCGACCTGGGGGAACCGGAACGCCACGAGCCGGGCATGCAGCACCTGGGGGGCAGCCGCGACAGAATCCACAACGTTTACAACCTGCTCTGGGCGAAAACCTTGCATGAAGGGTTTGCCGGCCTGTGCCCCAACCGCCGGATGTTCAATCTCACCCGCTCCGGGTTTGCCGGAATTCAGCGCTACGGGGCGCTTCCCTGGTCCGGCGACGTGGGCACCAGCTTCGGGGGGCTGCAAGTGCAGCTTCCCATGCTGCTGGGCATGGGAATATCCGGTTTGGCCTATCACCATTCCGATATCGGGGGATTCTGCTGCGAAACTACCACCCCGGAGCTGTATATTCGCTGGCTGGAGCACAGCGTTTTTTCCCCCGTGGCCCGGGCGCACGGGGTAGATTATCAACCCCAGGAGCCCTGGGGATACGGGGCGTTCGCGGAAAATATCGCCTGCAAATATATCCGGCTCCGTTACCAGTTGCTCCCTTACAACTATACCCTGGCGCATGAAAATTATTCGACCGGGATGCCGCTGGCGCGGCCGTTGTTCTTTCTCGATCCGGGCAACCCCGCTCTCCATAATGAAAGTTCTTCGTATCTATGGGGAGAGGCGTTTTTGGTTTCCCCGGTGGTTCAGGCGGGCCAGGCCGCCAAAACCCTGTATCTGCCCCCGGGCGGCTGGATCGATTTCTGGACCGACCAAATATATGAAGGAAACCAGGCCATCACGGTACCCAGCCCGTTGGGAACCCTGCCCCTGTTCATCAAGGCCGGGAGCATCATCCCCATGCAGCCGGCGATGAATTACTCCGATGAACGCCCGTTAGATACCTTGCTGCTGGCAGTTTATCCCTCGCTCGAAACTCCGGGACAGTTTACCCTCTACGAGGACGACGGCGAGACGCTGGAATACCAAAACGGCAGTTTTGTCCGCACTTCTTTTTCTTCCCACGTGGGCAGCGACAGTTCCGGGACATACCTGGGTATGGATATTTGCCCCGCGCAGGGCAGCTACAACGGAATGGTTTCCCAACGGGTATATTTAGCGGACGTGCACACCGTGTTCCGGAAACCGGCCGTGGTGACCCAAAACGGGGCGACTCTTCCCGAATACCCGTCTTTAGCGGCGCTCCGCCAGGGCGGCGACGGTTTCTTTTACGAGGATGCCGCCAACCGTCTCTACATTCAAACCGCAGGCACGCCCGACAGCGCCTATACGCTCATTGCCGAGGGTATCATTCTCGGCGTCCCGCCCGGGGGAACCCTTTCGCCGCAGCAGTTCGAGCTCGGCCAGAACTACCCCAATCCCTTTAACCCCACAACGGTCATCCCCTATCGCCTGGGCAAGACAGAATTCGTAATCCTCAAAGTGTATGATGTTCTTGGGCGGGAGGTTGCCACCCTGGTCAACGAGCCGCAAACCGCGGGTGATTACACCGTAGAATTCGATAGTCGCCAACTTGCGCAAAGCCCCCGCGAACGGATTTCCAGCGGAGTCTATTTTTATAAACTGACTGCCGGAAACTTTACCCGGGTGCGGCGCATGGTGTTGTTGAAGTGAGCGTACGGAGTTTACAAATGAAAGGAGCATTGCAAAGGCGCCCGGCAAATTCGCCGGGTTGGCATTCAATCGGCGGGGAAACACCGAATTTTATTCATAACTGATGTTACGCAGAACATTCTCGTTCCACCGGTCTCCGGTGGAACGAGCTGTGCGATGCTCTGCATCGCGTCATGTTACGACTCGGCGCAGAGCGCCATCAGCGGCGTTCACCCCGACCCGTCGGGGTGAACGAGTCGTAAATGCGTAACATCAATTCCTAAAACTCTATACCTGTTCAGGAGGAAATTGCCATGTACACCGCTATCAAAGACTTTTTGAAAGACTGGGCGCAGGAAAGCGAAGGAACTTTGAAGGTTTTCAACAATCTTACCGACGCCTCGTTAGGCCAGAAAGTGGCCCCGGAAGGCCGCTCCCTGGGTTTCCTGGCCTGGCACATCGTGCGAACCATCAACGAGATGTTGGGGGATGCCGGCTTAACCGTGGAGGGGCCGGACGAACATGCCCCGGTTCCGGCGAGAGCGGCGGATATTGCCAGCGCCTACGAGAAATCTTCCGCTTCCCTGGTAAAACAGGTCAGCCAGCACTGGTCCGACGCCAGCCTGAATGAAACAGTGACCATGTACGGGGAACAATGGAAGAAGAAAACGGTGCTGCTCGCCCTAATTCGCCACGAGGTGCACCACCGCGCCCAGATGACCGTATTGATGCGCCAGGCCGGCTTGAAAGTGCCGGGGCTCTACGGGCCTTCCCGTGAGGAATGGGCGCAGATGGGTATGAAAGCGCCGGAATAACCGTGCGGGGGTTTTACAGTGTTCGAGTGTTATGGTGTTCCGGTGTTTTAGTGTGTGGGCGATTTGGTGATCCCACCGAACACCTGAGCACTTGAACACCATAACACCTGAACACTCGAATACTCTTACGGTCTGGCCACGCCGATAACCCCGCAGGCCACCCGCGCCCCGGCGTTGCCGGTCGGCTGGGTGGTGAGATCGTCTTCCTCAACGTGCACGATCAATCCCCGCCCGATGATGGAATGAGGACCGCTGAAGCTCATCATCTTATCGGTCCATTCCAGGTGCGCGACCCCGTTTTCATCGGCCACGATGTTGCCCAGGTCGCCGGTATGGCGCTGCGCCGCCTCCGGTCCGGCGTGGGGCGCATCGGAGGGATTGAAGTGCCCGCCTGCGGAGGTCGCGTCCGCGGCGCTGCAATCCCCGTATTCATGAACGTGGAAACCATGTCTGCCGGGGGTCAGGCCTTCGATGTGAGCGACCACTTTGATTCCTTCCGGGGTGGCCGTAAACACCACGGTTCCATGGGCGGTATGGCCTTCCGTGGGGTGCATTACTGCAATGGCTTTGGTGATTGCCGGGGTTTCCGCAGCGGCGGGATGTTCGTGTTGCGCTTCGCAGGCGAGCAAGAGCACTGCTGTTGCCATAACAAGGGCGATAAAAAGAGCGATTAATTTCCGGTTCATGCGTCTCTCCTGTGTTAAGGTTTACCAAAAATCCATTATTCAACCCTTTAATTTATTCAAAAAACAATCCGGAATCGCAAGGGAATTATGAAAAAATGACAGCTACTCAGCTATCAGCCGTCAGTCATCAGACTAAAAGCTCTTTTCATTAATTGAATTAACCGTGCCGTAGAGATAATCTCCGTGCGAAAAATCACCGCCTTCAAACAAATCCGGCGGCGCGTGCGTATGCTACCGGCGTTTCGAATCGGGTAATAAACGAACCATCAACAGTAACCGGCGTGGAGACCGAGCATGAAACTGCATAAACCTTCAGGAGAGTGGCTGCTCATCGGGGGGTTAGCGCTGCTCAAATTGCTGCTGCACTTCTTTACCAACACCAATTACGAATTGCACCGCGACGCCTTCCTCTACCTGGCGGAAGGGGATCACCTAAATTTCGGATACCTCTCGGCGCCGCCTTCGATTGCCCTGTTTGCACGAATCACCACCACGATATTCGGCGACTCGGTATTCGCCGTACGGCTTTTCCCGGCGCTGTTGGGAGCCGCATCGCTCATCCTCGTCGCCCTGGTTGCCAAAGAATTGGGCGGGAAATCCTGGGCGATAGTGTTAAGCGGCTGCGCCTTTATGGTATCCCCGGCATTCCTGCGCAGCAACACCTTGTTCCAGCCGGTTTCGTTCGATGAATTCTACTGGCTGCTGGCCGGCTATTTTATGGTAAAATTGCTCAAAACCGGGCATCCCAAATTCTGGATTCACCTGGGCATTGTCTTCGGATTGGGATTCCTGAACAAATATTCCATTGCGGTGCTGGCGTTCGCGTTTGCGCTCTCGCTCTCTTTGACCCCCGCGCGGAAATTATTCCGCTCGAAATACCTGCTGCCGGGAGCGGGAAGCGGCTTTCTGCTGATTTTTCCCAACCTGATCTGGCAATGGAGCCATCGCTGGCCGGTGGTGGGGCACCTGGCGGAGCTCCGGGAAAACCAACTGGTGCACGTCACCATTCCCGATTTTTTGCTCGCCCAACTTTGGATGAATTTCCCCGCCATCCTGGTATGGGGATGCGGGCTGCTGTTTTTGTTGTTCCTCAAAGAAGGCAAGCCCTACCGGGCGCTGGGTTACACGGTTCTGGCGGTCGTGCTGGTATTGCTCCTGTTGCGGGGAAAATCCTATTACACCCTGGGAATCTACCCGCTGTTGTTTGCGGCGGGAGGATTTGCCCTGGAGGCTTATCTCCAGGGGCGTTGGCGTTCTCTGAAATGGGCGGTTCTGGGAATGATGATCCTGCTAACCTTGCCGGCGCTGCCCTACAGCCTGCCGGTTCTGCCCTACGATAAAATGCTGGTATATGCAGAGCAATCCAAACGGTACGGGATGGAAGGGGCGCTGCGCTGGGAAGATGGGCGAATCCATCCCCTGCCCCAGGATTACGCGGATATGATCGGCTGGGAGGAACTGGCAAAGCTGGCGGCGGACGCCTACCACGGTTTGAGCGCGGAGGAGAAGGAGCGCTGCGCGATTTATGCAGAAAATTACGGGCAGGCCGGCGCCATCAAGTACCACGGCAAAAGATACGGCTTGCCGGAACCGGTCTCTTTCGACGACAATTTTCTGCTCTGGGCCCCGGATTCCCTGGAAAACCTGCTCGCCTTTATCTATGTCAATGATGAGTTTGGGGAGGATATTCAACACTTTTTTGCCGAGGTTACCCTGGCGGGGCAGTTGCGCAATCCCTACGCGCGGGAATACGGCCTGGGGGTGTATCTCTGCAAACGCCCGAAACGGGAGTTCGGAGAATTTTATGCGCATAAGGTGCGCCGGCTCAAGCAACGATTTCAGCGGGAATGAATCGGTTGAAGGGAAAAAGGGAAAAAGGATGAAAGATAAAATACCCTGGTTTGGGGTGAAAATTCGCTTATATTGGGCGAAATTTTTTAAGAAGGTTGATAAAAAGGTAAGGTTCAATGCGTTTCCGCAGCCGGTTTCCGAAGGTTGGATGGACTCTGCTGGCAATCATGCTGTCCTCCGGCCACGGCTTTCCTCAAGCCATCGTAAAAACCACAAAAAATCCCCTGAAATCCTTTGCCGTCGCGGTGGGCGGCGACGTCTGGCACGTGGCCTCCTCCCCCTTGCGGATGTCGAAAGACGACGCGCTACGCCTAACTTCTTTTACCTTGATGAGCGCCGGCGTAGTGTACGGCATCGATCAGCCTTTCCATGAAGAATTTGTTCTGCAGCGTCACTCCTTTTACACCAGCCCGGGCGGTGGATTTGTTAAGCCGGGCGAGCTTTACGACGCTATCGGGTCGAAAAATATGGCGTTGGGGCTTTCCGTGGGCATGATCGGCGGCGGGTTGATCTTCAATGATAAAAAATTGTTAGAAACCTCCCGCCTGATGGTGGAATCCTTTCTGATTGCCGGGGCGATTACCTCCCTGGGAAAGTACATCCTGGGCCGGGCGCGCCCTTACACCGGCCACGGGCCTTACGATTTCAATGGGCTGCAATTCAGACCCGGCGAAAATTTTCTCTCCCTGCCCTCCGGCCACGCCACTTCGGTATTTGCCATGATGACTGTCATCGCCAAACAATACCCGCAGTGGTGGATCAAAATTCCCGCCTACACCCTGGCGGCTTCCGTGGCCTTGCAGCGCATCGACAGCCGCAACCACTGGCCCTCGGACGTGTTCGTCGGCGGGGTAATCGGCTACTGGGTGGGCAGCATGTTAGTAAACCATACCCGGGAAAAAAGCGGGAAAATTCTCCTCGATCCCTATCTTGCCGCCAACCGGGCGGGGGTGCGAATTCGGTTTTAGCAGCCAATAATGCCGCAGCCTTTCGGGGATACCGGATACTAAATGCCGGATGCCAGATGTCAAATAAACTCAGATGATCCGGTTTCCGGCATCCGGCAACGTTTTCACCTCACCAATAGAATCTTCCGCGCCAGTTTCTGCCCTCCCGCCTCCAAGCGGCAATAATAAATTCCTGAGGATAAGCTTCCGGCCTGAAAATCCAATGCGTGGGTACCCGGCTCATAGATCTCGTTGCGGATCAACTCGCGCACCGGCCGGCCCAGAACGTCGAACACCGTCAGGGTAACCGCCTCCCGCCTGCCCAGGGTGAAGGAAATCCGGGTCTGGGGATTGAAGGGATTAGGATAATTCGGGTGCAGCTCGATGCTCCCCGGCAGAACCCCGGTTTGCCCCCCGGTGGCGGTGGGACCGCCGCCGGGAATGCCGCCTAACCGCGCGGGATTGTATTTGTAGGTCGGCCAGGCGGAGGTTGCCGGCTGGCCCGGCGAATCGAAGGCGTACACCGTGCCCTCGTGCGCGGCAGTGAATATCTCGGTATCCCCGTCCCCGTCAATATCCACGATCGTAGGGGTAGTTTCCAGGGTGCTGAAGGTCTCGTTGATGGTAATGGGGAAGCCGGCAACCACCTGCCCCTGGTAATCGAAAGCCCACAATCGCGCGGGATCGTTGATCACGCCGTTGGTGCCGCAGACGATATCCGCCAGCCCGTCGCCGGAAACGTCTTCTAAGCTCACCGATTCCTCCACCCAGGTGGCGTACACCGGCTGCGGAAAGCCGGGCATCGGCTCCCCGGTGTGGCGGAACAGCCATACTTTTGCGGAGTCAACCGCCTGCACACTGCCGTAGGCGATTTCCGGGAATCCGTCGCCGTTTACGTCCGCCACCGCCGGCGCGCCGTTGGGGGATCCGGAGGAGAGCAGCGCGGGAAACCCGGGGAGAACTGCGCCGAAGCCGTTGAACGCGTAAATCCCGTTGATTCCGGCGCCCAGGGGCATGATCCGGATCAGGATGTCGGCGACGCCGTTCAGGTCGATGTCGTAAATCGTGGGAGTGCAATTGACCGCATTGCCCACCTCGATGGGAAATCCGGCGCAGATGCTGCCGTCGAGGTTGAACGCGTAAATCCGCCCCGGCTCGCCGGTATTGGGATTTCTCCCGCTGCCGAGCACGATTTCCACTTCGTTATCGCCGTCGATATCCCCCACCGCGGGCGAGGATTCGGAAAATACCGGGATTTGCTGCGGCCAGCCGGGTAGCTCGCTGTGATCCTCGTTGAAAATATGGATCGTGGCCGGGCCGTAAGGCAGGATGGAATCCCACAGGAACTCCGCTAAAAGAATTTCATCCTTCCCGTCGTTATCGAAATCGAATAGAACCGGCTGGCTGGAAAAGTGCGCCAGGCCCAGGTCGTAAGGAAACCCGCCTAACAGGATGCTGTTATACTGGTAAGCAAACAAATACCCGATGTCCTTGGCGAATACCAACTCCTTCGCCCCGTCGCCATTCACGTCCCCCGCCGCGCCTCCTTCCCGGGAGCCGGTGCTCACCCAACTGGTGTACACCGTATCGCCGGTTTGGGGATCGTAAACGCCGCGCAGGTAGGGCGATTTGGGAAACCCTAACACAAAAGCGCCGTTGGGCCGCCAGCCGTACACCCAGCCCTCGCTGTTGCTGAGGAAAATCTCCGGCGCGCCGTTTCCGTTCAGGTCGTCAATGGTAATCGGCTGACCGTAAATGGTGGGCCAGCCGTTCATCAGGCGGGGCCAGCCGAATTGCATGGGGAGGTCTTCCGTGGGCGGCGGAGGCGTAAAAGAGGGCCGGTGAACGCCCTGTTCGAGAATCCGGAAGCCCAGCGTTTGCAGTTTTCCCCCGGCAGAGGGATCATCCGCCAGCACGGTAACGCAGCGGTTTTCCGGCATCCAGCGCACCGCCTGCCTGCCAACGGAAGCGGGATAAACCCGGGCGTCGGCGATATCGAATCCCTGCGCAGCCAGGAGCAGGATTTGGCGGTCGCTCTCCGCGGCCACCCGGAAATAGCGGGTTTCCCGGGCAAGAAGAAAAGTAGAAAGGAAGAGTAAGATGGTTAATATTCGCATAGGTATTCCTCACGTATGCGTTAAAGCTTTTGTAAAGAAATTGCGGGTTTGACATCACCTGCTAATTTTAATATATTAAATGTGCCAGCGGATGAAATTCGGCTCCATGCCGTGTGATTGTAGGACTACGGTCTGCACAATCCTATATCCCTGGCTTTTTATTTTGTTTTTGCCACTCCAAAGCCGCCGCATTGAGATGCTTTTTTTGTGTGTAATACACGCCGTAGCCTGCCTTGCGTGTGTCATCAATATCCTGTACGAGACGAAAAGCCTGCCAGAGATAAGCCACGTAACGATCCTCGCCCCGCTCGTAGAGCCTTTGTAACGCCCAGATGAAATAGTCCACAGCTTGTAAGCAGGTTTGTTCCCGAGGGGTTGCCGCTGATACTTTCATGGGGGCATCGCTGATTACCTTCCATTGTTTGGCAAAACGATCGCGAGCAGCTTCGAGCGCCTGACACAAGGCGGAGGTACGATCGGATTTGCCGCGTTTCGAAAAAATAATTTCATATCCGCTATCCTGATGCAGCAGGTTTTTGAACAAACGCCGTATCAGATAGTCATAAAGTTCATTGGGGTGATAGCGATAAGCAGGATTGCGCTCGTTTTGTTGGCGGACATATTCCAGCACTCGCCATTTGTCCGCAACAACAGCAAAGAAGCGCAGCCCTTCCATGTTACGCAAGAGAACAAAAACTTCTTTTCGTACTTCGGGCAGGTCGTCTTTGGCGTGAAAACCAAGCGCAGTTTTTTTTGCGCTCTTTTGCATGGATGGCACATCCTTGAAGTATGGGTCGCTCAGCAGCCGCGCCCGCAGGTCACCAAACGTGCGTTGTAACTCCACCGGATCAGGCACGTCCAGCAAGCCCAGCATAAAAAAACGCGAACAACCTTCAGTGCCAACCAACACCTTCCCTTTCCGGGAGAATAGTGTGCTGTCGCCCCCCTCATCCACGAAATAATAGCGGGTTGCGGGCGGCGTCTTTCTGGATCGTTTATTCGCCATAAAATGCCTTGTTAACGGTCTTTCTACCCGGAGCTCAAAAGCAAATACTCTCTCAGCGCGACCGCCTGGTTGCACTCGGCGTCGCGGGCGGAGAACAGCAGGGTTAGCGGCCCTTTCTCCGCTTCATCCAGGAGCCGGGTTACAGCCTCGGAACGACCATCAAGCTCCGTAAAATAACGGGCTTTGAACTCCTCCCAGCGGGAGCGGTCGTGGCCGAACCACTTTCGCAAAACTGTGCCTGGCGTTAAATCCTTTAACCACAAGTCCGCCTGAACCTGTTCTTTCGTCATCCCCCGCGGCCACACCCGGTCCACCAGAACGCGCAGGCCATCACCCGGTTCGGACGGTTCGTAAACCCGCTTCGTTCGAATATCCATGATCGTGCTCCCTGAAGGGAGAAGATTCTTTTCAAATGTCAAAATAAGTGAAAACCGCCTGCAAATAGGTTTCGATGTCGTTCGATTTGCAAGTCCAAATCTGATATGCTTTTTTCAGATCAACGTCAGTATAAACGTGAACCAGGATGTTTCGAAATCCGAACATTCCCACGATAGAAGTGGTTTGTTCCGCAGAAATGACCCCATGCTCTTCTAAAATGTAGGCAATCTCCGAGAGTGTGCCGGGCATTCCCCATCCTTCGCCGGAAATAAGGTATTGCCCGATATCAATACATGCCTGGATAGCGATTTGCAAGTGGTGGAGCACGGTGAGCTGGGCGCTTTCATCGTTTAGAAATTGCTCCTGCATTAAACCGGATTTCGAGCGCAGGCGCTCCAGGCTTTTGCGCGCCGCCTCTGCCTTGCGATAGATAATGTTTTGGTAGTCCTAAACAGGTAATGCTGTTATTCTCTTCGACCACCTATTTTGTCATTCCCGCGAAAGCGCATAGGCGTAAACCTAAGCGAATTGGGACTAAACCACTCTCGAATATATCACCCCTCCGGGGTTTAGGCGGTTTTAATGGGGCATTGGGGCTATAAACATAT
>WYBG01000328.1 GCA_011526015.1 Deltaproteobacteria bacterium
ACCCCTTTGTCATGCCCGAATGTCTTTATCGGGCATCCACAGGCCTAAAACTTATAGATTCCCGATAGAAACATTCGGGAATGACCCAGGAGAAAGGGTTCAACAACTTAGTGCGCAATGCACTACTGCCCCTCGCGCGCCGGGGCCAGCCGCCGGCGAATGCCAATTAAGGTTCCTGCAAGAAGCAAAATCGCGCCTATCCAGAGCACGCTCATGAACGGTTTGCGGCTCACCTCTACCATAATCATCTCGGTAGGGGCGGCGGTTTCCCCGGGCTGCTCGCCTAAGCCGGCCAACTCCAGCTCCACCAGCTTCTGGTCCGCATCAATGCGCTGGATGGTCACCGTGGCGCTGGCGGATTTTTCCCCGGAACGCAGCGGGAAGGTGGCCGCTTCCGGGCGGGCGCCGCCCTGGCTGTAGAGAACCGCGGGAACAACGGAATAACTCTCCTGCTCATTGCTGATAGTCAAATTCGCGCCCACCCGCAGTACCCCGGCTTCGGAATGGCCGCCCATGTCAAAACTGACAAAGGAGACCTGGTAATCGCCGAAGGTTTTTTTCTCCCCTTTTTTGAGCACCAGGGTGTTGCCGTGATGGGTGTGCCCGGCAGTGCTGCGGCGCTCCAGGGGAGAGATGTAGAGGTCGTACATCAGGTTGGATTTCACATCCGGCTCCCGCATCTGCCCCTGGTTGGAGCGGCTGAAATAGAAGCGCGGCCTCGCCGTGTAGGCGGTTTGATCGCGGGAGACTTCGATGTTCAAAACGTCCTTTCCATTGGCAGCAGGGATGAGGCCGCGGTAGATCAGCCGGTAATTCAGGGCTTCCCCGGGGACGTCTTTTTCCAGCACCACTTTTTGGTTCTTTTCAAATACCGCGGAGATTATAATTCCCATCAGAAGCAAGCCCACGCCTACGTGGGCGATGGGTGCGGAGGCGTTCAACCAGTTGATTTTCAGGAAGCGAATCGCCGCGATCAAATTACTCCAGAATGCCGCGGCGGCGAAGAACACAAAAATTATATGGGTGAGCTGCGACATCCCTAACCAGACCGGAATGGCCGTGGTGGCCGCGCTGAGCAGCAGGGAGGGGAGCACGTTTTTCCACAGCGCCGTGGCTCCTTCTTCCCGCCAGCGCAAAAACGGCGCAACCCCTAACAGCAGAGCGATGAGGATGCCGATGGGCAGGTGGGTGGTATTATAATAAGCAACCGTAGCCGCGGAAGCAGTTCCCAACAGCCCGGTAATGATCGGGGAGGAGGTTCCGAAGAACACTAACAGCGCGGAAGCGCTAAACACGAATAAGCTGGCCAGGATGATGTTCTCCCGGTTGAGCGCAGTGTAATTCACCCCGGCATGGGGAATCTCCCGCCCACGCCAAAAGAACGCTCCCAGGCCCAGCCCTAAGGTAGCGGCCATGAACAGGATCAGGTAGCGATTGATGCCCAAATCCTGGAATGAGTGCACCGAAAAATCCGCCAGAACCCCGCTGCGGGTCAAAAAAGTGGCGTAGATCACCAGCACCAGGGAAATGATTGCCAGGAAAAAGTTGGTTTTCGGCAGCGCGCCGGTGCGCTTTTGCACGATCAGCCCGTGCAGCAGCGCCAGGGTGGTGAGCCAGGGAACCAGGGAGGAGTTTTCTACCGGATCCCATCCCCAGTAACCGCCCCAGCCTAACACCTCGTAGGCCCAATAGGCGCCGATAATAATGCCCGCCCCCAGGGTGAGAGAGGCGAAAAGCGCCCAGGGCAGCGCTTTGGAGACCCAGTGAATATAATCCCGGCGCATCAATCCCGCCAAGGCAAGGGCAAACAGAAACGTGATCGCCGCATAGCCGATGAACAAAACCGGGGGGTGGATGACCATCCAGGGATTTTGCAACAGCGGATTCAAACCTGCGCCGTCCGCGGGAACCTGGGGGTAGGTCTCAAAGGGACTGGCCTTTATCAGGATCAGCAGGAAGAAGGCCTGAACCAGATTAACGGCCAACATTCCCGGGACCTCAAATACTTTCGCGGTTTTGATGAATGCGATCCCCATCATTGCGATCAGAAGCGCCCATAACAGAAATGAGCCCTCCTGCCCGGCCCAGAACGCTGAAACCAGGTAGCCAAGCGGCAGGTCGCGGGAGGAGTAACGGTACACATAGGAAACCTGGAACTGGTGGCTGAGGATGAGATGCATCAGGTAGGCGGAGGCCAGGGTTACCAGCCCGGCCATGAGATAAAAGCCTAAGCGGGCCGCCCACAACGTGCCGGGGGGTACGTTTCCCTTTTTCGCCTTTGTCCCGGCCTTTTTACCGCTTAGAACGGCGCTAAAATAGCTTCCCCCGGAAAAGAGGGTCGCCAGCAGCGCCAATATGATGAACAAATTGCCGATGTCCATGAGATTCTCCGTGGTTAACAAGTTAATAAAGTGTCTAAAGTGAGCTAAAGTGCCTAAAATAAACTAAAATCGGGAAATAATTAAATCAGCATCCCTAATTCTACTTTAACTGCTAAAGCGGTTAAAGTAGAACTAAATGAGTTTGATTTGATGGCGTACTCGTTTTCAACTTTAGTCACTTTAGCTCACTTTAGCTCACTTTAGCTCACTTTAGCTCACTTTAGCTCACTTTAGCTCACTTTAGGCACTTTAGGCACTCAATTCTCCCGGGTATAATCCAGTTCCGATCCCAACACGCTGTGGGGGATCAGGTACACCGCCAGCATCAGCAGTGCGGCAAAGACGATCCAGCCGCGCCCGTTTTTATCGCCGCGGTTTTGTACCCAGGCCCACAGCCAGCCTGACATTGCCAGCAGGGTTTTGTTGTCGGTGAGATCGTAGCCGAAGGGAACCCCGGTCCATAGCTCTCCGAAGGCGTATTTCTGCATCAGCGGGCCCAGGATAAACCCGCCGATGAAGATCAACCCGAGGACCCAGGGGATATAGCGGCGGGCGTTGCCGCGGGAATCCAGCGCCTCCAGGCCGGCCCGGTTAGAAATCAGCATCGCTAAAAACATAATGAAGATATGGGGAATGAGGATGGCCTGGGGAACTTCCCCCTTGTAACGCAGCACCACCGGCTCGCTGGCGGTGAGAGAGACGGCCGGCTGGCTGCCCCCGGTGAGGTAAACGTAATACATCAGTTTGCCCGCGGCCGGCTGCCGGGGAAGGCGGGCCAGCAGTTTATCGTTCTCCCGCCACAGGGTCATGCCGCTCCAGGGGTCATGGGAGTTGTAGCGGCGAAAAAGAACGTAACCGCTGATGCTGCTATCCGGTACGTGTAGAACAACCGGCGCGTCGCTGGTTACGGTTTCGCTGCGCAGTAGTTTATAGGAGACCGCGCTGCCGCCGATCTCCGCTTTGCCGCGCACCGGGTAGGTGGGGCCGGTCATCCGCTGGTACACCGCCGAGGCGATGGTAATGAGAAATGCTAAAATCCATAGCCAGACGAAATGGCGGGCGATTTGGAAGTCCGGGAATTTATATGCGGGCATTTGTTGCTACTCCTTTTGATTTCCTATGCCAATTCCAATCCGGATTTTACTCACGGCAGCATAAACGTACCAGGAGAAACCAGCGAAAAGAAGGACTTTGGTCAGCTTAAAAGATGACTTTTATCAGGTTTTTGGGCGGGAATGAGAAGAAATCAGGTTCCATTCATCCATTACTCCACTACTCCATCCCCTCATCACTTCATCGCCCAATCCACCGGCCCGTCAAACCAGTATTGATAGAAAGTCTCGTCGCACTTGTTGATCTTTTTGCCGAAGGTCTGCTCGAAATAACGCCCCCAGTGGGGTTTTCGCCCGTCGATGTCGCTGAAACCGTATTCATCCGACAAATCCCAGGAGCTGAAAACCCGCCCGGTTTTTTTGAGCGCGTGAGGATCGGCTGCCAGCGCCGCCACCGCCCGGCCCACGAAGAAGGGCGTCTCCGAGGCGATGAAATGGGGGTCTTTCTGCGCCCCTTCCGGCCAGTTCGCATCCGTCACTCCAAAGTGGTCGAGCATCGCTTCCGAACGCAGGAAGCCGGGGGTAACCGCCAGGGCGACGACGCCAAATTTGCCCAACTCTTTCGCCATGGCAAAGGCGAGGCGGATGACCGAAGTTTTTACCAGGTCATAGAAGAGATTGCCGCGATATCCGAAAAAATCCCCGTCAGTGATTTCCACGATCAGCCCCTGGCGGCGTTCTACCATCAGCGGCGCGCCGTAGCGGCTGGTGATGACGTGGGAGTGAAGGGCGCGTTGCAGCATGGTTAGCCCCTTTTCCAGGGAGAGCTCCCAGAACGGTTTGCCCCACTCGGTCAATGCGTCGCTGCCCCAGACGTCGTTCACCAGCAGGTCCAGCCACCCCTGCTCGTGTTTGACGCGCTCAAAAAGCGCCTTTACCCGGCCTTCGACGGTATGGTCCACCTGCACGGGAATACCCGACCCGCCGTAAGCGGTTACCATTTCCGCGGTCTCTTCGATGGTTTCCGGGCGCTTGCTGCCGGAGGCAGGTTTTCCGCGAATGCTGCGCCCGGTGCAATACACCGTGGCGCCGGCCTCGCCCAACATGCAGGCGATGCCCCGCCCGGCGCCGCGGGTGGCGCCGGCAACGACGGCAATTTTATCTTGAAGGGGTTTCATAGGCGTTTTCTCCAGATGTTCGGTTTTTCGTTCATAATCTAAGTATGACATAAATCCTAAAACTATAAAAATTTGAACAAACGGTGAGCGTATCGCTTGACTACGCCTCGATACCGGGAAGGTTTAAAGCTGATTTGCACGCCCTTTTGATGCCGGAAAGTTTCTGTCGGAAAGTCCCCCATTCCTCACTCCATCATATTTTCATAGTATATGATAAATTGACATCTTGCCTGTAATGTGTTATGTTAAAAAGTAAGGTAGAACTTAACGGAAGGATGCGACGATGCGCTGCCGGATGTTTGTGTTGACGCTGCTAACGTTTTGCTGTCCGCTCTATTCTCAAACCGCCGAAGAGATTATTCAAAAAGCAGAAGATTCCATTAAGGGCAAGAGCGCCCGCGGCATCGTGGAAATGACCGTGGTGACTCCGGATTATACCCGCGCCATGAAGATGGAAAGCTGGTGGGAGGGCAACGAAAAAGCGCTGATCGTCATTCAATCCCCCAAAAAGGAAGCCGGCAACAAATGGTTGAAAATTAAAAACGAGATGTGGAATTACCTGAAGAACACCGAAACCGCCATCAAAATTCCCCCTTCTATGATGCTGCAATCCTGGAACGGTTCCGATTTTACCAATGACGATTTAGTGCGGGAATCGAATTTGGCAAAGGACTATTTCCAGTCCAGAACCGGGGAAGAAATCATCGGCGGGGAAATGTGCTGGAAAATTGAGTTGATTCCCCGCCCGGAAGCGCCGGTGGTATGGGGGAAACTTTTTTATTGGGTGCGGAAAAACGATTCCCTGCCCGCCCGGGTGGATTACTACGACGAAAAAGACGAGTTGATCCGCTACCTCACCTTTTCCGATTACAGAGAGGTGGGAAACCGCATCATCCCGGCTCGCTGGGTCATGTTTAACAATGCTAAAGAGGGGCGTTATACGGAGTTCAAAATTATTGAAATGGATTTCGATGTGAATATCCCGGGGCGAATTTTCTCTTTCCGGGAACTGGAACGGGGGGATTGAACCCACTCTCCCAATATTGATTTTCGGGAACGATCTGTTTTTTTATCGGGTGAAGCTATGTTCTCCTTAGAGACTGTTTTGAAAGTTGCCACTAAGGCACTAAGACACAATCCCGGTTAGCCGGAAAAAAGCATATAACATTCTTGGTGAAACTTCGTGCCTTTGTAACTTCGTGGCATAAAATAAGACTTCAAAAACCGCTTCTTAAAACCCCCGCTGAACGATATCAAACAGAGGATTTTTTTTCATGTTGATAAAACTTGCCTGGAGAAATATCTGGCGCAACAAACGCCGCTCAATCATCACCATCCTGGCGGTGACCTTTGCGGTGATGCTCTCCATCGCCATGCGCGGTTTGCAGTTGGGAACTTATGAAGTCAACATCGAAACCGTGGTAAACATGTTTTCCGGTTACCTGCAAATTCAAAAAACCGGCTATCAGAAAAATCCCTCCCTGCAAAAAAGTTTCTCCTTCGATCAAAATCTCCGGGAAATACTGCGAAAGGAAGCGCGGATCACCGGTTTCACACCCCGGGTGGTGGGTGACGGGCTGATCAGTTTTAAGGAGAATTCCGCCGGGGCGGCAATCCTGGGAATTGCCCCGAAAACGGAAAAAACCCTTTCCGAAATCATGAACAAGCTGAATGCCGGGCGATTTTTTCAGGGCGACAGCAGCAATGAAATCGTGATCGGCCATACCCTATTGGCCAATTTGAAAGTGGAGATCGGCGACACGGTGGTGGTGCTGGCCCAGGGATATGATGGTTCCCTGGGAAATTTGCTGTTCAGAATCGCCGGCACCCTCAAAACCGGCTCCCGAGAATTTGACGCCGGCGCGGTGTTTATGGGGCTCTCCACCGCTCAGGATTTGCTGGCGATGTACGGGCGGGTTAACATGATCGCCATTTCTTTAGATGATCTGGATGATATTCCCGGGGTGCAAAACAATCTAAACCGCGCCCTGCAAAACAGCCAATTAACCGCCCTGAAGTGGAACGAAATCATGCCCGATTTTGAGCAGACCATTCAACTGGATAATATCGGGGGGATCCTTTTCCTGGGCATCCTGGTGGTTGTGGTCGCTTTCGGGATCATGAACACGGTGCTGATGTCGGTGACGGAGCGCTTCCGGGAATTCGGGGTAACCCTTTCCATCGGGATGCCGCAGCGAAAACTGGTGCTGCAAGTGTTTCTGGAAACCCTGTTCATCGCCCTGATCGGAATTGTGATCGGCAATATTCTGGCGGCGGGGATCAATTATTATATCGTGCAAAATCCCATTGTTTTCGGGGGGGAATTCGCGGAACTTTACGCCGAATACGGTTTTCTGCCCCGTCTGGAGTCTTCCCTGAAAGGGCATATTTTCCGGAATTCTTCCTTAGCGACCTTTATCATTTCCATCCTGGCCGGTTTATATCCCCTGCTTAAAGTGTACCGTCTGGAACCGCTAAAGGGAATCCGCTATACATAATTGCAAAATGCAAAGTGCAAAATGCAAACTGAGAATTGTAACCGATGTTTCGCATCTTTCAACAATCGGGGATAAATCCCCTGTAAGTTCGTACCATTTGTATAACAGCCACCGAACTGAAGCTCGGGGCAATTCATGGATAAGAGCTTGAAATTATTAAAACTTTTGAATTGCCCCGACATTGATGTCGGGGGCCAAATAAGCAACACATTCCATTTATTGGGGCTTCCCCCGCCACGAAGTGGTTCCTTCGGAAAAGGGGTCGCTTTGCGAAGCCCCGAGTGTTGATTTCTTCGTTAATCATCTAAAAACCCGGTGCTGGCAAAATGCTTGTGAAACTTGCCTGGCGGAACATCTGGCGGAACGCCCGCCGTTCGATGATCATCCTGCTTTCGGTGATTGTAGGGCTGGCGGCGATTGTGCTCTATGACAGCATCTCCGTCGGCATGATCCGGCAAATGCTGGACAACCAGATCGGCGCGCACGTTTCCCATATCCAGGTTCATAATGAGGGATTCAGCGATAATAAAATCATTCAGAATTACATTCCCGATCCGGAAAAGGTGGAAGCGGCGATCCAAAATACCCCCCATATCCGGTACTACAGCAAACGGGTGATTACCTTCGGGATTCTCAGCAGCGCCTACAGTTCCTCCGGGATTTCGCTGATCGGGATCGATCCGGGGAAAGAAGAACAGGTCACCAAAATCAAAGAATCCATTATCGAGGGCGGTTACCTCTCCGGTAAAGAACATGAAATTGTCATCGGGAAACAACTGGCGGAAAAATTGGAGGTGGGCGTCGGCGATAAAGTGGTGGCAATGGCTTCGGCATTAAGCGGGAATATCGGCTCCGAGATGTTCCGGGTGGCGGGCATTTACCGCACCTTCAGCTCCGAATTTGACAAAACCCATATTTATGTGAACCTGCCCGGCGCTCAAAAAATGCTGGAATTGGGAAATAATATCTCGGAATTTGCCGTCATTCTCGATGATCTCGATCAGCAGCAGCAAATCAAAACGCAGTTGGCGGCGGCGTTAAACGACCATTACGAAGTGCTGACCTACAAGGAATTGCTGCCGCTGCTGGTGATGCAGGTGGAGGTGTACCAGGAATCCATTTTCATTTTTTATGCGATTATCGCGGTTGCCATGATCTTCGGCATCATCAACACCATGCTGATGTCGGTATTCGAGCGTATCCGGGAATTCGGGGTGCTGATGGCGGTGGGGATGAAAAACCGCCGCCTGTTCTGGATGATCCTGTTAGAGGCGTTCTTCCTGGGAACCCTGGGGACCGGGATCGGTTTTGTGATCAGTTACCTGCTCTACCTGCCCCTGTCCAATTCCGGCATCAACCTCAGCGCCTTTTCCGACAGTTTGACTTCCTTTGGGGCCGGCACCACCATTTACCCGGTGTTGACCGTGGAAAGCGTTATCAGCGCCCTGCTGGTCATTCCCTTTATAGCGGTACTGGGCGCGGTGTACCCCGCCTTTAAAGCGGTGCGCCTGGAGCCGATGAACGCGATTCGGTATGTATAAACGGAGCCTGCGAAACACGCGAAATGACGCAAGAGATGTGAATACTTATTTGTGTTTTTCGTGTGTTTCGTGGGCAAACAAAAAACACAATATTAATAAAGAACCAGAACCGTTCGAAATGGGAAAACGAGAGTGTGACGAGCAGGAGCAATAATGGAAATTATCAAAACCATCGACCTTGAGAAAACTTACCGGGATAACGCAATGCCGGTGCACGCCCTGAAAGGTATTTCCCTGGCTATAAAAAAGGGAGAATACACCGTCATTGCCGGGCCCTCCGGCTCCGGGAAAACCACCCTGCTGAATTTGATCGGCGCGCTGGATAAGCCCACCAAGGGAAAAGTCTTTTTGGAGGGAGAAGATATCAGCCGATTCAGCCGCAATCAACTGGGGGAGCTGCGCCTGAATAAAATCGGCTTTGTGTTCCAGGCGTTTAACCTGGTCCCGGTGCTCAGTTCGCTGGAAAACGTTGAATTTACCATGATGTTAAAAGGGATTCCCGAAAGAGAGCGCAAAGAACGGGCGCTGGCCATTATGCAAGAATTGAGCATCGACATGCTGGCGGATAAACGCCCCAACGAGATGAGCGGCGGCCAGCAGCAGCGGGTGGCGGTGGCGCGGGCGATTGTCAACAACCCTTCCATCGTGCTGGCCGACGAACCGACCGCCAACTTAGATACCGCCACCGGCTCGGACCTCTTAGACCTGATGGAGCAGATGAACCGGGAGCGGAACATTACCTTCGTTTTTTCTTCCCACGATCAGCAGGTGATTAAACGGGCGAAACGGCTGTTGACTTTAAAAGATGGGAAGATTGTGGAAGATAAAATGATTGAAGGGTGAGAAACCGGGAGAATTGACTTTACATGATGCATCGAACTTGCCTCCTTCTCCTGCTCTTCCTTACCCCGGCGGTCGCGCAAATTGAAAGCGAATTTTCCGGTTACATATTAGACTTCCCGGTGTACCAGAGAAGCAATCTTCAGCTTCCCGGTTTTGAGGAAGAGGTTTTTTTGAACCTGACCCGGCTGCGGCTGCGTCCCACGCTCTATTTTGGGAATAACTCCCGCATCGCCCTGGAATGGGAGGCGGATGCGGTTCTGCAGAACGCCGCCAATTTGTTTACCGCCGGGCCCGGTAAAACCAGCCGCCAGCTTTTTGAGTGGCGCTGGTACCAGGTGCAGGAAGAACATTTCACCTTTACCCACTTTATCGACCGCCTCTATTTCCGCCAGGATTTCCGGTTCAGTAACTTCGTGGTTGGCCGCCAGCGGGTGGCCTGGGGGACCGGGCGGATCTGGAATCCCACTGATTTGTTTAATCCCATCAACCCCGCTTCCTTTTTCAAAATTGAAAAAGACGGGGCGGACCTGGCAACCGCCCAATTTTACCTGGGCAGCTTTACCGATTTCACCCTGGTCTATAACCCGCTGGATGGGGGCCGGGAGGACAATGCCGGCTTCCGTTTCCGCACCAATTACCAGTCCTACGACTTAGCGCTGGTGGGGGGATATTTTGATGAGCGTTACGTGATCGGGGGAGATTTTGCGGGAAATTTATTTACCGCCGGCCTGCGTGGAGAGGGAATTGTTTCCGCCAACAAAGAAGATTTCTCTTCCAATTATACGAAATACATCCTCGGCATCGATTACCAGTTCACCGCCAAATTATACGCCCTGCTGGAATACCAGTACAACGGGCAGGGCACCCGCAATACGGATGAATATGATTTAACAGCGTTGATTAACGGGGAAATCATCAACTTAGCACGGAACTACCTGTTTGTAAACGCCGCCTACCAGTTGAATCCCCTGCTGAACACCATCCTCGCCTACAACGCCAACTTAGACGACCAGAGCGGGTTTGTTACTGTGCAGATGACTTATTCCCTGATATCCAATTTAGACCTCAGCGTGGGGACCCAACTCACCTGGGGTTATGAATTTACCGAATACTGGTATTACGGCAACTCCCTGTTTTTGCAGGGGAGTTTTTACTTTTAGGGAAGCAGATAAAATTACTTCCCGATTTCCAAAAATTGGCACGGTAAATATTCCCCGCCTTACTAAGGAGGGGAATTTTTCCTGGTATCAATCATCATGCCAAATATCCGAAATCGGGAAATAATTAAATCAGCGTCCCTTAATACGATTACATGGCAAGACTTTTTATGGAACGCGGATGACACGGATAACGCGGATTCTCGCGGAAAAATTTGCCTATTTTATTGACAGAATATTTTTTTAAATTATTCTGCCATATTAAATCACTCTTCCGCCAGCTGCATGACTTTCTCCACTTCCACCCGGGCGTCATTGTAGCAGGCGCCCCCGGCTACTTCGTTTACCGTTGCGGGGCATAAGGCGGTGGCGGTTCGACCGTTTTGGGAAGATTTCTGCCAGGCCCCCTTGGGCATGGAAACCACGCCCGGGCGCACGTTTTCCCGCACCTTGACCCGGCAGATGACCTCGCCCAGTTCATTAAACACCCGCACCGTGTTGTCTTCCCGAATGCCCCGCTGCGCCGCGTCCCGGGGATGTATGGTCAAAAAAAGCTCCGGGTAATTATATTCTCCCATGGTACTGGAGATCATTTTTGAATTGGAGGGGCTGATCAGCGCCAGGGGATACCGCGCCTCCTCAACCGGAAAATACTGAAAGGGGCGTTTTCCCAGCGCCGTCGGCGCTAAGTGGATTTTTCCACCAGCGGTGCGGGGGAAAACGGTTTTGAATTGCACCGGGGTGGTTCCCGGAAAATCATACTGCTGCGCTTTACCCTCCAAAAATATAGACGGATTTGCGGAATCGCCGTTCAGGGATAAGGCATCAGCGGTTTTTCGCATGTAGGTCTCGGTGTCCCAATAAAACGGTTCATCCGGCCAGCCCATCGCCCGGCCCAGAATGGCAAACACTTCCTCGTTAGGTTTCGCCTCGCCCCGGGGTGAAATAACCGGCTGCACCCCGCCCACCACGTAACTGCCATATCCTTTTTTTATTTCCCGCTGCTCCAGGAAGGTCACCGCCGGCAGTAAAATGTCAGCGTACATGACGGTATCGGTTTTGACCTGCTCGAACACCACCGTAAACAAATCCTCCCGCAGCATTCCCTGAATGATGGCATTTTGATCCGGCGCGGTAACCACGGGGTTGCAGTTATAAACAAACAGCGCCTTCAGCGGCGGCTGCAAATGGGTATTATTCAGCGCCTGCCCCAATTGGGACTGGTTGATCTGGCGGGTGTTCCAGCTATAATTCCCGAAAATTTTGGATTGATCCAGCATTGCCGCGCCGCTGTTGCTGAGAGTGTATCCCCCGCCGGGCAGGCCGAATTTCCCCAAAAGCGCCGGCATCGCTAAAATCGCCGCCAGGGCCTGCCCGCCGTTGCGGTTGCGCTCCACGCCCCAGCCGCAGCGCAGCACCGCGGGAGCGGATTCCGCATATTTTCGCGCCAGCCTGGCGATATCTTCCGCATTCACCTTCGCCGCCGCTGCCGCCCGCTCGACCGGCCATTCTTCTGCCGCGGCCAGCAAAATTTCCACCCCCACGGCATGTTGAGATAAAAATTCGCTGTCCAATAAATCGTTGGCCTGCCAGTAATGGATCATTCCCAGCGCTAAGGGTAAATCCGCGCCGGGAAAAACCGGGAGATGCAGGTCGATCTCCCCGGAAGAAAAATTCAGTTTCGGATCGATTACCGCGATAAAAGCGCCGTTCCGTTTCGCCTTTTTCAAAAACGGCGCCAAATGAATATTGGAATCTTTGGGATTGGCGCCCCAGATGAGGATGAATTTTGCCCGGGGATAATCCTCATACGCCACGCCGGGCATTTTTCCGTACATCCCGGTGGCCACGGCGGTAGCAGGGGCAGCGCAGAGGGTGCGCTGGCAGCGGGAAGCGCCCAATTTCGCAAAGTAATAGTGATCTAAAAACGCATCACCTAACATCCCGTTGGAGCCGCCGTAGTGGTAGGGCAGAATCGCTTCGCCGCCCCATTCCCGGGAGATCGCTTTAAAACGGGCGGTAATTTCCGCAAGGGCTTCTTCCCAGGAAATCCGCTCGAACCTTCCCGCTCCTTTGGCCCCGCTGCGCTTCAGGGGGTAGAGCAGGCGATCCTCGTGGTACACCCGCTCCGCAAAGCGGGAAATTTTGCTGCAAATAAATCCCCCGGTGGTGGGGTGGCCGTTCCGCGCCCCGGCGATCTTTTCGATTTTGCCATCCGCCACGGTCACCTCTAACGCGCAGGCATCCGGGCAGTCCATGGTGCAGGTGGTGGTTTTGATATATTTTTCCATTGTTTTTTCCTTATCCAATAATCTTTCCTTCCCAGAGCCAGAGAAACGCCGACTGCCCGCGGGGAAGATTCATATCCAGTATTCTCTCGATAATTGCTATTTTTGCACCTTACTGAAAATTAGTCGAACTAATTCGGAATTTAATCCGAACTGGTTCGGTCCTCAAGCGAATACTCTGCCGATCCATCAAAATCCTTATTTCGCAACAAGTTTAATAATTTACTACGCTGTGGGTTTTTCCGGCGCCGGCACGCTGGCAAAGAAATCGGTTTTGAAGCGCTCCAGGTATTGATTCAGCAAGTCGGTCACCCGCTCCAGGCGGGGCGAGCGCACGATCATCCCGGCGTGGTGGCGGCGCTTCAGGCGCCAGACGATCTCCGGGTCGGTGTAAGCGGAAGTGTCCGGGTGTTCCTGCCGGGCTAAAGAGATGATGATCCCGGAATACTCATGGCGCGCTTCCGGCAGGGAGTAGGACTGGCCGGGCAGCAGGCTTTCGATCTTCGCCCACTCCGCCCAGAGGTTGATCCCGCTGGAGGCCTCCACCATATCGGCTAAGTGCGCCCCGCCCACCCGCGCGGAGGTTTCCAGGAAATAAAAACGCCCGTCATCATGCGCCTTGATGAATTCGGTGTGGGAGACTCCCCGAACCAGTCCCAAAGCGTTCAGCAATTCTTTATTCATGCGGCGCAGCTCCACTTCGTCCGCGGAGCCGTAGGGCACGGTGTGGGAACGGAAAACCCCGCCTTCGTGCATGATCTCCCAGGGAGTGGACATGTACTGATGCACCCGCACAAACACCACTTCCCGCTCGAATACGATGGAATCCGCGTGATACACGTTGCCGGGCACGAATTGCTCTAACAGGTAATAGGATTGCTGGTCGCCCAATTGCTCGATCACCTGCCAGAGTTGTTCCGCGGAGTGAATTTTGCGAATCCCGATGGCGGAGGCCTGCATGCGCGGCTTCAGCGCCCAGGGCGGGCGGACCCGTTGGGTGAATTCATGGATTTGGGGATGGTTCAGCACGTGCACGAATTCCGGCACCAGGATGCCGGCTTCCTGCGCCTGCATGCGCATGGAGAGTTTGTCGCGGAAGTAGCGGGTGCGGGTATCGCCCATGCCCGGAACCCGCAGGTGCTCGCGCAGGGCGGCGGCTTTTTCCAGGTCGAAGTCGTCTAAGGGTACGATGCGGTCGAACCGCTCTTTGCGGGCCAGGTAGCTGACCGCTTTGATCAAATGGTCGAGATTCCACTCGTAGGTGGGCTCATCCACGTAAAAAATATCGTCGATGCTTTCCCGGGGCCAGTCTTCATGCTCCAGGTTGCGGGCAGTGAGCAAAAACACCCGGCAGCCCTGGAGCTTGCACTCGCGCATAAAATCCGGTCCTTTGAAAAAGCTGGCAATGCAGAGGATGGTAAGCGGTTGGCGCGGTTGGCTCATACAGTACTCCGGAATATGATGAAGGGTTTAAGACAATTCCTTTGTCGGGGCGTTTCCCATTTCCGATAGAATGGCTGCAATCAACAGCGCAAAACTTAATATATCTTGCAGAAAGATACAAACAGAAGTTTTACCGGGCGATGAAGAGCCAGCAACAATTAAAAAGTACAGTGGAGAAAGGGATGGTCAGGAGGGTTAATAACGAGGGTATGCAAGGCCGCCTGAAACCGTCTCCCCTCTGCCCTTTCTTGAAGCGGAAAGGGCAGGAGGGGAGACAGAATAACAACGGCGGCAGCCAAAATTGAAATATGGGTTACTTCGATTTCTCGCCCATAGGCGCGGTTTTTTCCACGATCTGATCTTTCATGGTAGAAATGGTCCCTAACACTTCGTTTCTTTCTTTCTCCGGCACTTTGAATTTGTCCAGGGTCGCCGCCAGGTGCTTCACGCTGGCGTCCCAGTCGGCTTCGCTGATGCCCATGCCGGCGTGGGCGGTTTTCATGTCCCGCCCGGTGTAGTAGCAAGGGCCGCCGGTGGCCTCGCACAATTGATCCACGATCAGTTGGCGGATTTTTTTTACCGAACTTGCGCTGTGCCCCTGGAAAAAGCGCCCCATTTGAGGATCGGTAGCCAGCCGCTGCAGGAAGTCGTCCACCACCGCGGCGATGGCGTCGTAACCGCCTAACCGTTTGTAGAGGCTTTGCTGCGATTCATGGTGATCCCCGGCAATGAGCGCCGTTCCGGCCAGCCATATCAGAACCAGGGCAAACAATATGCGATTCATTAATTGATATAATTTCATGGAGTATCTCCTCCGGTGGTTTTATGTAAATGGATTTTGCCGCCGTTTTTACCGTGAAGCGTAACTCGTAAAACGTAACTCGTAAAACGTAA
>WYBG01000329.1 GCA_011526015.1 Deltaproteobacteria bacterium
AGCGTTCGCTAAACAGGAAAGCGGGCTTTCCTGGACTTCGGAAGCGCGGGCGCGGCTGGAGCGCATTCCCGCGTTTGTGCGTCCCATGGTTCAAAAAAGCATCGAAGCGCACGCCCGGGAAAAAGGGTTGAACGTGATCGATGCCGCGGTGATGGATGAGATGAAGGATCGGGTGGGGATGTGATGGTTTATAATTGTCAATTGTCAATTGTCAATTGCCAATTAGCAATTATCAGTAGCCAATATCCGGCAAATCCCTCCATTTCGGCTCGCCTTCGGGCTTGAAATTTTTGGTGGCAATGAAATTCAAGCCCTGGTGAAAATTCAGCTTGAATTTGCCCCCGCCGAAGTGTTCCAGGAGGTAATTCAGCGGATCGTTCAACAGCGGCATCATGTATTGGGCGTCATATTTGGCCAGTCCTTTGAAGCGTACCGCATTCTGCCAGGGCTCCTGAACTAACACGGTTACGGTGGATTCGCTCATGATCTGGATAAACGCGTTCTGCAATTTCTCGTCGCCGGGATTTTCCCACCCCAGTCGGCGCAATTCCTTGCGAACGTAAGATTCATACAATTCCCAAACCCATTCCATATGAAAGAGAATTTGTCTTCATTGAAGCAGTTCAATAAATTCTTCTACAGTTAATCCCGCTTGTTCAATAATGCCGTACAATGTGCCTTTCTTCAGGTCTCGGGAATGCACGGGCACGGTTACGCGCCGGTTATCCTTTTTGAAAATTTTATGCCCGGCTTTTTGAAGCGCCCGGATAACGTCTTTGCTTTTAAGCGACGGTAATTTACTCATGGGGAAGCCACACCCTCAACATGAGGCGCTTCAATTTCCACAATCAGATGATTTTCTTCTGGAATCGGCAACCCATCCGCTTGAAGACTTTCCAGGTAAAGAGCAATCGCTTCCTTTATATTTTCCAGGGCCTCCTCATAGGTATCCCCCTCAGAAATACACCCTGGCAGGGAAGGAACTGTAACGGTATAGCCTCCCTCTTCCTGAGGCTCGAAAATCACTTTATAATATTTCTGGCGCATCCCTGTCTCCTCAATCTATTGTGACCATAGCGCTATGTTTATGTTTTGTAATAATAGCCATTGAAGCGCAAAAATTCAAAGGAAATATTTTCACTTCCGGCAGGAAGCGCAATCTCTGACAAAAAAGTTCTCACAGGCCCAATTTTTCCTTGACAATTAAATCTTTTTTCTATATCATCTTGGCAACTTTTTTTAAGGATGGTACTGATAATAAGTATTCTTTAAGAGCATTAACCTTTTTTCTCCTGGTAATACCAGTAAAAAACTCCGGCAAACCGAACATATGGGTTCAAAACCCGGGAAGGTGAACGGTTATACCTGTGAGAGTAATGACGAATCACAAATCCTGATTCCGACCCATTTTCAGATATATCAATCCCCAGTTCGTAGAGAAGATCGTTAATTTTGCAATTTGAACCTTTTTAAGCTCGGAACGAGAAAGCTTCTTTTTAAACGGCGTTGATGCAGCTTTTGATTTGAAAACGCTATTTTGGCGCTCTGCTAAAAAGTTTTTTCGTCGCCGGCGGGAGCAGTTTTCCCGCAAACCCGGGTTACCGCGACAAAATGTATTTTGTCACGCCGGGACTAAGGTTTGAGCAAAAACAGGAATTCTCAACCAAATCCATAATGTATAGGAGAGTGCTCAAATGAGATATAATATGTTATCGATATTGTTCGCAGGTTTATTGGTTATTTCGCTGGCCGGATGCGGGAGCGGCGGCGGAGAACAATCCGGCGCCGAGTCCAAAGAGGCGCCCGCTCAACAAGAAGCCGGAACGGATATATCCGCGTTTACATCCGGGGTTGAAGGAGCTATTCGCTTTGCTGGAACGTCCCCGGTTCGCAAGCGCATCAAACAAGACCAGGAATGCGGCGTGCTGCATGGCGATGAGGCGGTTCTCTCGGAAGACGTGGTTGTGAATGATAACGGAACCTTGAAATATGTCTTCGTTTACGTGAAAGAGGGATTGGGCGACCGGAAATTCATTCCCCCTGCCGATCCGGTTATATTCGACCAGAAAGGCTGCATGTACACCCCCCACGTATTTGGCGTTCAAACCGGCCAAACCGTTAAAATATTGAACAGCGATCCTTTACTGCACAACATCCACGCTTTGCCGGAAATCAACCGTCCTTTCAACTTCGGGATGCCCAAACAAGGGGATGAGCGGGAACGGAAATTCGATAAAACTGAAGTTATGATCAAAATTAAATGCGACGTGCATCCCTGGATGCTTGCATACGGCGGCGTTGTAAGCCATCCTTATTATAGCGTTACCGGCGACGACGGAAGCTTCAGCCTGAAACATCTGCCCCCCGGGCAATACGTTATCGAAGCCTGGCATGAAAAGTACGGTACCCAAACCCAGAGCGTAACCGTCGGGGAAAACGAGGTCAAAAGCGTAGAGTTTACTTTCCAGGATAAATCCTCGAGTTAGGCCGGGCGTTGCTCTCCTTCCCGGCATTTCCCAAAGCGATCTCAATCGACGCCAGGGGTTTTTCCCTTTCCAACTCCACAGCTTATGCGATGGAAAAGGGCTTTACTTTAGCCTGTCTATGAACTCTAAAAACGGGGACGCGGATAAATGGCCAAAAACGCCCACAATAAAGACCTTCAGGTTACACACCCGGAAACTTCCCACGCCCACGGCGAACACCACCCGGAATTGGGTTTCTGGCGCAAATATGTATTTTCTACCGACCATAAAGTCATCGGTTTGCAATACGGTTTTACCGCCCTGTTTTTCCTGCTCTTTGGTTTTACCCTGGTTATGATCATGCGCTGGCAGCTTGCCTACCCGGGGGAAGCGCTTCCCCTGATCGGCTGGCTGTTCAGCGAGGAATCCATGCCCGGGGGGGTGATGCTCCCGGAATTTTACAATCAATTAGGGGCCATGCACGGCACTATCATGGTTTTCCTGGGGGTGGTTCCCCTGGCGGTGGGAGCGTTTGGGAATTACGTCATCCCGCTGCAAATCGGCGCGCCGGACATGGCCTTCCCGAAACTCAACATGGCCAGCTATTGGGCCTATTTCCTGGGCGGCGTGGTAATGTTAGGCAGTTTTTTCGTTCCCGCCGGCGCGGCCAAGGCCGGGTGGACTTCTTATCCTCCCCTGGCAAACATCGAGACCATGGGACAGACCATGTGGCTGTTGGGAATGGTTTTCCTGATTACTTCCTCGCTGTTAGGGGCGATCAATTTCCTCACCACCATCATCCAACTGCGCGCGGAGGGATTGACGTTTATGCGCTTCCCCTTCTTTGTGTGGGCGCAGTTGATTACTTCTTTTCTGCTGCTGTTGGCCTTCCCGCCGCTGGAAGCCGCGGCAATTTTGCAGTTGATGGACCGGCTGGCCGGAACCAGTTTCTTCCTTCCCAGCGGGCTGGTGGTCAGCGGCCAGGCAATGGATATTACTGGCGGGGGAAGCCCTTTGCTGTGGCAGCACCTGTTCTGGTTCCTGGCCCACCCGGAAGTGTATGTCTTGATTTTACCGGCCATGGGCATTGTCGCGGAGATTATCGCCAACAATACCCGCAAACCGCTGTGGGGTTATAAAGCGATGGTGTACTCGGTAATCTTTTTAGGATTCATGTCCTTCATCGTCTGGGCGCACCACATGTTCATTACCGGCATGGGAACCGCCATCAGCGCCTTTTTCCAGATCACCACCATGATCATTTCCATTCCCTCGGTCATCATTCTGTCGGCCCTGTTCCTTTCCCTGTGGGGCGGATCGATCCGGTTTACCACCCCGATGCTGTTTGCCCTGGGCTTTCTGCCCATGTTTGGCATTGGCGGTTTGACCGGCCTGCCGCTGGGCCTGGCCCCCACGGACATCCATCTGCACGATACCTATTACGTGATCGGCCACTTCCACTACGTGGTCGCGCCGGGAACCATTCTGGCGCTGTTTGCGGGAATCTATTACTGGTATCCCAAGATTACCGGCCGGAGCATGAACGATTTACTGGGGAAAATCCATTTCTGGGGCACCATCATCTGCATGAATTTCATCTTCATGCCCATGTTCATCCAGGGGTTGGCCGGGGTTTCCCGGCGGTTGTACGACGGCGGCCAGCTTTACCAGTTTGCCCAGCCGGTGCTGAAATGGAATGAGGTAATGTCTATCGCCGCCTGGATCATGGGCCTGGTGCAAATTGTTTTCATCGTCAATTTGTTTATGAGCATCCGAAAAGGAAAAAAAGTCACCGAGAACCCCTGGGAAGCGACCACCCTGGAGTGGAGCGCCACCTCTTCCCCGCCGCTGGCCCACGGAAATTTCCAATCCATCCCCCGGGTGTATCGCGGCCCCTATGAATACAGCGTTCCGGGAAATTCCCGGGATTTCGCGCCCCAAAACGAACCGGAAGAGAAGGTGCCGGTAGCATAGAGCAGTGTTATCGTGTTGAGGTGTTATAGTGTTTTAGTGAACAGGAGTGCCAAACCCGGAGAAATTCATGGATATTCCCTATACCGCAACCGCGCGCCCCGATACCGGGGTTTACAACGCCAAGGTGGGCATCTGGCTGTTTTTAGCCTCGGAGGTGATGTTGTTCGGGGGGCTTTTTTCCGCCTACATTTTCCTGCGTATCGGCGCCCCGGCCTGGCCGGGAATGCTGGGCGGGCAGTTATATAAAACGTCCTTCGACGTTCTCAACGTGCCCATCGGCACTTTCAACACCATGATTCTGATCGCCTCCAGCGTTACCATCGTGATGTCCTGGGCTTCATTGATGATGAACGATTTCAAGAAATATAAGCGCTACATGGGGCTTACCATTCTCTGCGGGCTGGCCTTTTTGGTGGTAAAGGCGTTTGAGTACAACGCCAAATTCTCCCACGGCCTCTTCCCCGCGGATGGCAATTTTCTGGCGATCTATTTCACCCTTACCGGCCTGCACGGGTTGCACGTGGTGGGGGGAATTATCGTCAACAGCTATTTTTGGGGGCCGGGCAGCAAAATGTGGAAAACCGATCCCAAACGCTTCACCAACCGCATAGAGGTGGCGGGACTTTACTGGCACTTCGTGGACATCGTCTGGATATTCCTGTTTCCAACCATTTACTTGTTATAGTGAAAAGTAAAAAGTGCAAAGTGAAAAATGAAAAATGAAAAAGAATGACAACTAAATGACGCAAAGCAAATGACAACTGAATGACGCGAAGCCAATGACCATTCAAGGAGGTTCTATGAGTGATTCCGCCCATGCCGAAGACGTCAAAAAGCACGTGCGGATTTATATCGCCGTATTCGGGGCGCTGGCCGCGCTCACGGTTATCACCGTCGCGGTGGCTTACCTGCATCTTTCCATTGTGCCGGCCTTGATCGTGGCTTTATTCATCGCCGGTATTAAAGGGAGCCTGGTGGCCGCTTATTTCATGCATTTGATTTCCGAAAAGAAGGTAATCTTTGCGCTCCTGATCTTCACGGTCATATTCCTGGTCGTTTTGTTCGTCTTAACCATCTCCTCATATCACGACCAGATCGGAGGCCACATTGTCCCTTAAAGCGATCCATATTTTTTTTATCGCCCTCTCGATTTTGCTGGCCCTGGGCTTCGGTGTATGGAGCATTTATCACCATTACGTCTTTATGGGAGTGATTTCCTTACTGATCGGCATTGCCCTGGTTTTCTACGGGATTCGCTTTCTGCGCAAGCTCCGCCACGTGGATATGAGGTGAATGACGTAATGCGTAATGCGTGAAATAACGGAATACGCAATACGGAATACGGAATACACAATAGCCCTATCGGTTACGCATTACGCATTACGTTTTTCGTTTCACGCATCACGTCCCGGACTTTCAAACGTCGCCAAAGGCATACCATGATAGATAGATTGCATTCTCTCTGCCCAATTCTAACGGGCGCAGCGCTGGTATTTTTGCCGCAAATGGCCGCGGCCTGCGAAAAATGTTTTGGAGGCGCCGCCGCGAACTCATCCACCACCCGGGGAATCGGCCTGGCCATGCTGGCGCTGCTAAGTATTACCGCCGTGGTGTTGGTCGGAATCACCTTTTTCTTTCTGTACATGCGCAAACGCGCGAAGATGCTGGCTTCCGGCAATTATATCGCAAATGAGCAAGGCGTTATTCTTTCTCTCCCCCGCAGGCTGGTGGAGAATTCGCCGGGATAATGAGAGCGGGTGGGAAAGATCGAAACGGGTGCATGTCAAAAAGCACACTGAAGTGTGGCAATCTTGGAATACCACGCTTCAGCGTGATTTTCAACAAGCCGGGTTCAGTACTAAACCGGTGCGGTTCAGCGAACGGATAAACGACTCAAAGGAGACGGAACACTATGCCAGATATCAGCCCCTACTTAGGATTGCCGGAAGTCGCCTCCGCCCACGGCGCGGAGCTCGATTATATGCTGGGATTGGTGCATTGGCTCATGCTCATCCTGTTTGTAATCTGGGCCCCGTTTTTCATCTACGTGCTGATTCGTTTCCGGGCCTCTAAAAATCCCCGGGCCAGCTATACCGGGGCCAAAGGCCGCCTGGCCAAATTCCAGGAAGTGGGCGTGGTAGCTGCAGAATTGGTATTGTTGTTTGCCTTTGCCATTCCCGCCTGGGCGGTGTTAAAAGTGCAGCCGCCGAACGAGAATGAAGCCGTGGTGGTGCGGGTAACCGGCGAGCAGTTCGCCTGGAACATTCATTATCCCGGGGCTGACCGGGTTTTCGGCAAACAGGATATCAAACTGGTGGACACCCAGACCAACCCGCTGGGAATCGATTTTAACGATCCCAACGCCATGGACGACCTGACCACGGTTAATGAGCTGCATTTGCCGGCCGGCAAACCGGCGATCATTCACCTGGGATCTAAAGACGTAATCCACAGTTTTGCTCTCAACGCCATGCGGGTCAAGCAGGATGCCATTCCCGGCATCAACGTGCCGGTGTATTTTACTCCCACAAAGCGGGGGAATTATGAAATCAGCTGCGCCCAGCTTTGCGGGCTGGGGCATTATCGCATGAGAGGGAAACTGGTGATCCATACCCCGGCGGAATACCAGGGCTGGCTGCAGCAGATGGCGCAAGAATTAGAGGAGTACGGACGTTAAGCCTGTAAAACTCATAAACCCAAATATTGGAGAATTGATATGTCAGAAAATGATATAAGAGTATCCGCGAATTTGCTTCACCCGGTGCGGGGGTTGCTGCTTTTTGTATTGATGCTGATCATCTCTGCCGCCGCCCAGGACAAGAAAGAAGCTGCATGGGTGCAGGATTTTCTTAAAGTGTACGGCTTCGCGGCTGATAAAGCGGGCAGCCTGGCCGAAGCGATTCCCGCGGACAAGTATGACTGGCGTCCCGCCGAGGGCGTCCGCTCTGTTAAAGAATCTATACTGCACGTGGCTGGCGCGAATTATTTTTTCGCTACTCTTCTGGGCACAGCGATACCGGAGGGCATAGACCCGCGCAACCTGGAAAAAACCGTTGACAGCAAAGAAAAAGCGATATCGACGCTCAAGGAATCCGTGGCCCATGTGCAAGCGGCCATCGCCAACATGAAGGAAGAGACACACAACGAAGAAGTGGACTTTTTTGGCAACAAAATGACCCGCCGGCAGGTTCTGTTTATCGTCGGCGACCACGCCGCGGAGCACTTAGGGCAGTTAATTGCCTATGCTCGAATGAACGGCATTACCCCGCCGTGGAGTGAAAGAGATAATTGACCCATTTAACTGAGGGGCCGCGGAGTTTTTTCCGCAAGCGACAAGCAAGAATTCCGGCTGGCCGGAACTGTCCGACCCCGCTTCTCTGCGGGGTCGGATAACGTGCACCCAATTCCTATATGCTATGAGATTTAGCATATCTAAAACTCCGCGACCCCTCAACTATGTGTGTATGAAGGAGAGAACATGCAAAATTCAATCATAGTGTTCCTAATCGGGGTTTCATTCATCGTTTTTATGGGATGCGAGGGCCAAACAAATCTCACTGAGGATGATCCGGTGAAACGCGGCGAATATCTGGTGACAGTGGGCGGCTGCAACGATTGCCATAGCCCGAAAGTTCAAGGCCCCGGCGGTATCCCGCTGCCGGATTCCAGCCGCATGCTTTCCGGGCATCCGCAGGATATGCCGCACCCCGCCTGGTACCCGGAAGATTTACAACGCAACGTGCTGGTAAATACTAATGCAATGCTTACCGCCTGGGCAGGCCCCTGGGGTGTCAGTTTCACTATGAATCTTACTCCGGACAAAGAAACCGGTTTGGGAGAGTGGACCGAGGAAGCCTTTATCCAGGCGTTGCGCACCGGCAAGCACCAGGGCCAGCCGAACGGTCGCGACATTTTGCCGCCGATGCCCTGGTTCAATTATAGAGAGATGAGCGACCGCGATCTGAAAGCGATATGGGCTTATTTGCGCAGCCTTCCGCCGATCAAGAACCAGGTGCCGCTGCCTGTACCGCCCGCCACAGCGCCGGCCGGGGAGTAACCGGCCATGTATCGAATCGCTTTTTTAATCGTCGCACTGGCATCGGCGTTAACTGTTTTGGCAATTGGCTGTTCTAAACAGAACGAAGATTTCACAGCGGCTGAGCAAAGCATTGATCAAGCATCGGGAGCCGCGGCTGGCAATAAGCCGAATGTGGCAGCCGGTAACATTCGCGGCCGGGTTGTCCTCCAGGGTGAGGCGCCCCGTCCGCAAAAGCTGATGGTAGTGAAAGATACCAACGTCTGCGGCCTTGAGACTCAATATGATGAACGATTGGTCGTCAGCAAAAACATGGGCATTCGTAATGCGGTGGTCTATTTAACCGGGGTTAACGGCGGTAAACCGTTGTCATCCCTGGGAAGCGAATTCATTCTGGACCAGCAGGGATGCCGCTACCAGCCTCACGTGCTGCTAATACCCATTAATACTCCGTTGCAAATCCTGAATGATGACGGTATTCTGCACAATTTTCATACTTTTACGAAGAAAAACCGCCCGCTCAATCTTTCCCAGCCCGAATTCCTCAAAAAAATGAAAGTGGCCTTCAAATATCCGGAATTCATCCCGGCCCGCTGTGACGTGCACGGTTGGATGAGCGGCTGGATCGTGGCGGTTGACCAACCATACTACGCCGTAACGGATATTGACGGAAATTTTTATTTGAGTGATATCCCTCCCGGCGTTTATACGCTGAACTGCTGGCAGGAAATACTCGGTGAGCAAACCGCGCCGGTAACCGTTGAACCGGGCAGCGCGACTTCCTCGACGTTTACTTTTCGCCTGTAATGGAGATGATGCGATTTAGACAGAAACAACATTACCCCTGGTTACACCGGTTCGCGGTCTTAACCGCAACTGCGGCAATCGGGCTGATTGTCGCCGGCGCCGCCGTTACCAGCACCGGCTCCGGCGACGCGGTGCCGGATTGGCCGCTCTCCTACGGAAGCCTGGCCCCCCCGATGATCGGCGGCATTCTTTTTGAGCACACTCATCGTCTGGTGGCCGGCTTTACCGGTATTCTGATTGCGATATTGGCTGGCTGGCTCTGGATTGCCAAACCCGGGCGAACGGTTCAGCGGCTGGGTTTGGCGGCGCTGGCGGCGGTCATTCTCCAGGCTTCCCTGGGAGGATTGCGGGTGCTGCTGGTTTCTACCGATTCGGTGCAGGAAGCTGCCTTGCAAATCGCCGGCTTCTTCACGGTGCAGTCGCTGCGGATGGCGGTGGCGGTGACCCATGCTCTTGTCGCCCAAACCATTCTTTGCCTCCTGTTTGCCATTGTAGTTTTGACTTCCCCATCCCGCCGGGGCGCGGCAGCGGTTTCCTTTCCGTTTCCGGCCAGGCAAAACGTTTTCCGGCTCAGCGTTTTCTTCACCGGTCTCATTTTCCTGCAATTGATTCTCGGCGCCCTGGTGCGCCACAGCGGGGCGGGCCTGGCGATTCCGGATTTCCCGCTCTCGTTCGGAAAAATAATTCCCCCGTTCGCAGATCTCCCCCATGATCCTGCCGCGCCGTTCCCGGTCTCGCCCGAAAAATTCCAATTCCAGGTAGCGATCCAATTTGCCCACCGGGCGATGGCGGTTTTGGTTCTGGGCCTGGCGGTTTTTTTCTTTGCCCGGCATCGAAAAGCCGGAAGGATTGGCAGGCTGGCGAAAATCATGCTACTGCTAACCTCGATTCAAGTTGTTCTGGGGGCGCTTAACATCTGGACCGGCAAGTCGGTGTACGTGACCGTGCTGCACGTGGCCGTGGGAGCGCTGCTGCTCTCTTGCAGCGTGGCTGCGATTATTGCCAGCCGGAACACTTCCCAGGGTGAAAACGCCCCCCGAGAACCATTCGCCCGGGCGCGCGCCTACCTGGAGCTTACCAAGCCGCGCCTGACGCTGCTGGTACTGTTTTCCGCATTGACCGGCTACTGCCTGGGCGCTTCCGGCAACATCAATCTATTGAACCTCGCCGGCGCATTGTTCGGGATCGGTCTGGCCAGCGCCGGGGCATTGGCGTTGAATCAATACGCCGAGAGAGTTTATGACGCCCGAATGATCCGCACCCAAAAACGCCCCCTTCCCCAGGGCCGCCTGCGGCCGGTAGAGGCGCTGGCTTTCGGAACCGCGCTGTGTATTGTTTCGGTGCTGTTCCTGACCCTGTACATCAATATCCTGACCGGATTTTTAGTCTCCCTGACCATCTTAACCTACTTGTTTGCTTATACGCCGCTGAAGCGGATTTCTTATTTCAACACCGCGGTAGGAGCGGTATCCGGGGCGCTGCCCATCGTCTGCGGCTGGACCGCGGCGCGCAACGCTTTGGCGCCGGAAGCCCTGGCGCTCTTCGGAATCCTGTTTTTCTGGCAGTTTCCCCACTTTCTATCCATCGCCTTGTTGTACCGGGAGGATTACCGGCGGGCGGGGTATAAAATGCTGCCCCTGCGGGAGAATGGAATTCCCCGCACCAACCGGCAGATTCTATTTGCCTGTGCAGCCTTGCTGGGCGTCAGTCTTTTTCCCGCTTTGATGGGGCTGGCGGGGAAAATGTACCTGGCCGCGGCCTTGCTGGCCGGGGGAGCGTTCCTGGGCTGCGGCATCAGTCTGGCGCTCTACCGGAACAATCTTTTTGCCCGCCGGCTGATGTTCGCCTCTTTCGTCTATCCCTTGATTGTGTGGAGTTTGATGATCTATGACAAAGTAAAGATGTAAAAAAAGCTATTCGGCTATCAGCCGGCAGCCATCAGCAAGAAAGAATTTTTTGCTGATAGCTGACAACTGAAGGCTGGCAACCACAAAAGGATAGAAACCAAGTATGATGAAAATTCCCCCCGTTTCAAAAATCCTTCCCATCAGCATCGCCCTCGGCGTCGTTCTGGCGGGAATCTGGGTATGGAGCTGGGCCAGGAGCCATCAATCTGGCCCCGGGCAGGCCCTCCCGGTATTGGGCGAGGTACAGGATTTCTCCCTGCTGGAAAGGAGCGGAAACCCGCTAACCCACGCCGATTTGCGGGGAAGTATCTGGATTGCCGATTTTATTTTCACCAGTTGCCCGGGACCCTGCCCGCGCATGAGCGCCCGGATGAGCCAGCTTCAAACCGCCCTGGCAGGGGCGGAAGAGGTGCGGCTGGTCTCCTTCACCGTGGACCCGCAGCGGGATACCCCGGAGGTGCTCTCCCGCTACGCCGAGCGCTACGAGGCCGACCCCGGCAAATGGTTTTTCCTGACCGGGGATAAATCGGAAATCTACGAATTTGCCCGAGCCAGCCTGAATTTGAGCGTGCGGGAAGATCCCGGAAACGAGCATTTCATCCACAGCACCAAATTTGTGCTGATCGATAAGACCGGCCGCATCCGGGGGTACTACGACAGCATGGATAATATGTCGCTGGGGCAGTTGGTGGTGGATATTGAGCGGCTGCGGCAGGAAGGGTAAGGACAGTAGCAGGAGCAGTTTCCAGGGGCAGCCGGAGTGCTCCAAAGGAGTGGCTTCGCCACAAAACTTCAGTTTTGCATTAGGATGGGGCAGCTAAACCCGGACAGTGTGATCCCCGCCGAAATACGAGGCAGTCCCGCAAATATACGAGATGCTACTACTGTTGTAGGGATGGCAGGCCAGGCAGCAGCGCGAAGGATTTCCTCGTTGTAGTTTTATGATTGCTTTACTTGCCCGCCCAGTCACTAAAACCCTAAAACACTAAAACACCGGTACACTTTTTTGCTTTCTATTTACGATATGCCCGCCCTGAATGCGCTTTTGAACGGAACCGGCTTTGTGTTGCTCCTGAGCGGTTTTTTCTTTATCAAACGGGGGAAGATCGCCGCTCACAAAAGCTGCATGATTGCCGCGTTCACCGTATCCGTGATGTTTCTGATCTCTTACCTGATCTATCATTACCAGGTCGGTTCGGTGCGCTTTACCGGGGAGGGATGGATTCGCCCGCTCTATTTTGCCATCCTCATCAGCCATACCCTGCTGGCCATGGCGGTTCCGCCCCTGGCGGCGATTACGCTCTTCCGGGCCTTGAAAGAGCGCTTTGCCCGGCACAAACAAATCGCCCGCTGGACCCTGCCGGTGTGGATGTATGTCTCCATTACCGGGGTAGTTATTTACTGGATGCTGTATCAACTGTGAGAGGAGTGCAAAATTTATTTTGCACATGGTGAAAGTTTCCCTTCTTTGCAGAATAAGTTCTGTGGCAAAGCCACTCCTTCGGAGCACTCCTGCTTAAACGGGTTATTTTTCCGAAGACAGTGCCACCTCTCCTGCCGCTTCTCTTCCCCGGAACCAGCCCAGCACCCGCCGGAAGAAAATCGCCAGGTCGTCGAACAGGGTATAGAACACCGGCACCACCACCAGGGTCAGGAAGGTGGCCACTAACAGCCCCCCGATGATCGCCCGGCCCATGGGCGCGTAGGGCATCCCGATGAGGCTGGCGTTGCCTACGGACATGGGGATCAGCCCGCCCACGGTGGTCAGGCTGGTCATCAGGATGGGGCGGAAGCGGTTCTTGCCCGCGTCCAATATGGCGGCGCTGCGCTCGAATCCTTCCCGCCGGCGGCGGTTGATCATGTCGATCAATACGATTCCGTTGTTCACCACCACTCCCACCAGGATGATAATCCCGATCGCGGCCATAATATCCTGCGGCGTCCCGGTGATGAACAGGGCCAGGTAGGCCCCGAAGAAGGAAAGCGGAATGGTGAACATGATCGAGAGGGGCAGCAGAAATGACTCGAACAGAATGGCCATGATCAGGTACACAAAGATGACGGCAATGATCATGGACTGCACGAAATTCGCATTTTGCTCCTCGTGCCGGGCGAAGCGGGAGCCTTTCTGCCAGTTGTAGCCGTAGGGCATGGGAAAATCTTTCATCAACTGGTCGATCTGGCCGGAAATTTTGGGCAAATCATCCATGGTGGTTTTGGCGTTGACCGCCAGGAAGGTTTTTCCGTTTTCCCGGGCGATCTGCCCCAGCCCCCGGTCGATATTGAAATTAGCCACCGCGGAGAGCGGGATCGGCCTTCCGCTGCTGTTAATGAAGGTAATGTTTTTGACCTGCCCCAGGTTCTCGCGGTCTTCCTCTTTCAACTGGATGCGCATTTCGATCTCTTTATCCGTGGCCTGGAATCGGGGCAGGTTCAATCCCCGCACCGCGTACATCAAGGTAAAGGCCACCTGGTTGGGGTTAAGCCCGTTGCGGGTTACCACTTCGCGGTCCATGGAGATGCGGATTTCATCCGTTCCGGCCTCGGTATCGGTTTCCACGCTGATTACCCCCTCTAACAGGCGCATGCGCCGCTCCACTTCTTCCGCCAGTTGAACCAGCTTGCCGGTATCGTCTCCGTAGAGCATGATGGAAACGCTGCCTTCTTCGCCGGCCCCGCCTCCCCGCCAGGAAGTGCGGAATTTGACCCCCGGTTTCTGGGGAATGCGATCCTTCAAATCCGCCAGCACTTCTTCCCGGTCTAATTTTTTGTCGGTTTTGATCCCCGCCGCCTTCATCGCCCCTTTATAGATCACCGTGAACCATTGCTCTTTGGGAGGAGAATTCAGAAAAATCCGCACCCGCCCGAAACCCCTGCGAAAGCCGGTATCCACGGCTTTGATGTCATACTCTTCCGCGTGGGCGTAGATGGTATCTTCCACGGTGCTGAAGAATTTATCCGCTTCCTCGGTGGTGAAATTGTTGGGCAGGTCGAAGATCAAAAAGATGTCGCTGATATTGCCGCCGTCATCATCCGAACTCGGAACCCGGGGGATCAGCACTCCAAAGGTAATGATCAGCATCAGGAGCACGCCGATCACCACGTCGATGCGGTGATTCAGCACTTTTGCCAGCAAGCGGTGGTAGAATTCCTTGCCGCGAGTCACCAGCCAGTGCTCTTTGGCCTCGCTCTGGCCGGCTAATTTGCTGGTGGCCAGGGGAATGAGCACCAGCGCGACAAAGAGCGACCCAAGTAGAGCCACGATCACCGGCACCCCGATGCGTTGCATATAGAATTTAAATCCCCCGGATTCGTCTTCGATCATGATCATGGGCAGGAACACCGCGATGGTGGTAAGGGTGGCCATGATGATCGCCAGGTTCACCTCGCTAGCGCCGCGGATCGAGGCCTCCCGGGGAGCGAGGCCCTCGCTGCGTTTGTGGTAGATGTTCTCCAGCACCACGATGCCGTTGTCCACCACCATCCCCACGCTGATCATCAAACCCATCATCACGATAATGTTGAGGGTCCAGCCGGTGAAATAGACCACCATCAGGGAGATGAGCACCGAGAGGGGGATGGCGAACATCATAATGACGGTCATGCGGATATTGCGCAGGAAAAAGAGCAGCACCAGGATGGCAAAAAAACCGCCCCATAAGGCGGTGTCGGTGAGGTTGTCGATGGCATCTTCGATCATGCTGCCCTGCACGAACAGAAAATTGATTTCCGCGTCTTTGACCCGGGGGTGTTTCATGATCTGGTTATGCAGCGTCTCTTCCAACTGGCGGCTGAGCGCCACAGTGTTGGCCAGGGATTCCTTGAAAATCCCCAAGAGCAGTCCCGGCCGCCCGTTGATGCGCTGGCGCCAGGTGCGTTTTTGCGCTTCATATTTGACTTCCGCAATGTCGCCTACGGTCAAGCCCAGCCTGTTGACCGGCAGGCTGCGCACGTCGTCGATGGTTTGAAAGCGCCCGATGGAGCGCACGATGAATTTTTTATCGCCTTCGTACACCCAGCCGGAAGAGATGGCGAAGTTATCCTTGCGCAATTCGTTGATCACCTCGAACATATTGAGCCGGTGGGCCTTGACTTTATCCTGGTCGATGAAAATCTGGATGCTTTTCTCGTCCGCTCCCCAGATTTCGATGTTGCCCACCCCGTCGATGCGCTCGATGGGGCGCTTGATGAACTGTTCCACCACGTAATAGGGGTCGTCCACCTCCGGCGGGAAGGAAACCGACATGAAGATGATCGGCGCGTCGTTGCGCCCGAAGCGGCGCAGGTAGTAGCGGTCGAAGTCATCCGGCAGAAAGGCGCGAGCGCGTTCCATGCGGTCGCGAAGCTGGTTGTAGGCTTCATCCATGTCCGTGCCGGGGTTGAATTCCAGCCAGGTCCAGCAGCCGTTGGTATGGCTGTAGGTTTCTACTTTTTTAACCCCGGAAATGGTGCGCACTTGCTCCTCCACCGGGCGGGCGATCTGCTCCTCCACTTCCTGGGGGTTGGCGTTGGGATAAGCCACCCATACTCCCAGGTAGGGCGGGTTAAATCCGCTGGGCAGCAGCTCGATGGGAATGTTCTTATATGCAACGAATCCCAGCACAATAATCGCCAGCAGCGAGACAATAATCGTCACCGGCCGTTTTACCGCCAGGCTGGGGAGGAAGGATGGTTTTTGATCCATAATGGCTCCTGGGGAATGTCAGTTGCCTTCGGCGTCAGTTACGCTGCGCGCGTCAGTTGTGCTTCGCACGTCATTGGCGCTGCGCGCGTCAGTTGTGCTTCGCACGTCATTGGCGCTGCGCGCGTCATTAATTGTCATTGAAGTCATTAATTGTCATTGGTGGTCATTGGGGGGTTGGGAGGGATTTTCACCCAAACCGCCTTTTTTTCCAATGGAATGAATGTAATTATTGAGTTTGATGCCTATGGCGTCTAAATCTTTGATGAATTGGTCGAATTCCGCAGTGTTGATCAGCTTCCGGTTATGGGCTTTGATAAGCCAGGTCTTGGTTTCAAAAAGCGAGCCGCGACTGTAATAGCAAAATTGTTTGTTCTCTTTGTAAAAAAATCTTCCATATCCCTCGCTCAAATTGGCCGCCATCGAATCCACTGCTTTC
>WYBG01000330.1 GCA_011526015.1 Deltaproteobacteria bacterium
ATCAAACCGTAGAACAAATTTATGAAGACATTCAGACCTGGAAAACGAGTAAGTCAGCTAAGCCGCCTCGCTCCCGATAAATCGCCGAAAAAGTCTCACGTAAACACACATACGGTCCTATGTCAATGCTTCGATTTGCTTTTTGGATAATTGCGATCGCCTCCATCGCCCTTCACGCCCAGGTAGCCCAAACCTTCAAGCTGAATTCCAGCGAACCCGACCGCGGCAGCCTGGTGGGCAACGGCATCACCGATCTGCTCTGGAAAAACGGAACCCTCCACGTGGGCACCGGCTTCGGGTTGAGCATCACTCCCAACGATGGCGAGATCTGGTCAAATTATACTCCCGAGCAGTACGGCGGCGAGGGCGGTGTCTCCGCATTAGCCGTAGGGGATGATGGCACTCTCTGGATCGCCGTCGCCTACGATACCACCGTGGAGAATGACCAGAATCTGCCCATCGGCGGCGGATTGCGCTATTTAGAGCCGGGCAGCACGGAGTGGAAATTCATTCCCCAGCCGATAGACGCCCGCGACGATACCGCCAACGGCAAGCGCCCCACCACCACCCGGGTGCAAAACGTCACTTACGACGTCGCCGTGCGCGGCAGCGACGAGCTCTGGATCAGCAGCTTTGGCGGCGGGGTGCGCCGCTCCCTGGACCGCGGGCAGACCTGGGAGGTGATTACCACCGACGGGTTGCCCTTTAGCGCGTTCGATTACCTGAATCACCGCGGTTTTTCCGCCCTGGTGGATACCAGCGGCACGATTTGGATCGGCACGGCCGCGGGCATCAGCAAATCCACCGACGCCGGTCAGAGTTGGCAGCGCTTCACCCACACCAATCAAAATCAGCCGATTTCCGGCAACTTCGTCATCGGGCTGTTCCACAATCCTTACGATAACAGCATCTGGGCTACCACCATCCGCGCCACCGGGGAGACGGAGTTCAACGCGGTCAGCAAAACCGCTAATGGCGGGTTGAGCTGGACCCTTCACCTGGTGGATGAGCTTTCCGACGGCACTTTTGTGCGTTACGTGGCGTTTTACGACTCCGCGGTGTACGCCGCCACCGAGAAAGGGGTTTATAAATCCATTGACGAGGGGCAGACCTGGCTGCTGCTCCCCCCGGTGCGCGACCGCGAGAGCGGGGAAGGGCTCTACACCAGCACCTTTTACTCCGTGGCCACTTCCCCGGCCGGCGCGCCGTTTCACCGCTTGTGGGCGGGTTCCGCGGACGGGCTGGGGACCACCGCTAACAACGGGTATGATTGGACGGTTTTCCGCAGCTTTGTGAGCACCCGGGAGCGCACCGATCCGGCGGTCTATGCCTACCCCAATCCCTATTCCCCGCTGCACGACGACCGCCCCTGCCGCTTTCAGTTCCACGTCGCCGCCGCTGCGGAGGTTAACATCGACATTTTCAACTTTGCCATGGAGAAAGTGACCACCCTGCGCGGGCAAACCGGCTCCCCGGAAACCGGCGGCGCCGACCGTTCCCTCACCTGGGACGGCAAAGACAACAACGGCCGGCTGGTGGACAACGGCATCTATTTCTTCCGCGCCAACGTGGGCGGCAAAGTGACCTGGGGAAAGGTGGCGATTATCAATTGACCTTGCGCGAGGGAGGAGCCATATGGATTGGGATAATGCCTGGAAAGAAGTTCTGACCCATTTGTTCAAGGAATTTTTGCAGTTTTTCTTTCCCCGGATTTATCGCGAGGTTGATTTCTCCCGCGGCTATGTATTTCTGGACAAGGAACTGGCGAAAATCATCAAAACCGCCAATGTCGGGGCGCGGATTGTCGATAAATTAGCAAAGGTGTACCTGAAAAATGGCGAAGAGAAGTGGCTGCTCATTCACATCGAAGTGCAAAGTTACCGGGATGAGAATTTCGCCGAGCGGATGTTCATTTACAATTACCGGATTTACGACCGCTATCGCCGGGAGGTGATCAGCCTGGCGCTATTGGCGGACGCCGATGAAACCTATCGACCGGGGCAATTTCGCATCGCTCGTTGGGGATTCGAGTGTAAATTCAAGTTCCCGGCCATTAAGCTGCTCGATTACCGTGATAAATTCGAGGCGCTCAGGGGCAAAAAAAATCCCTTCGCAATGGTATTGCGAGGATATTTGAAGACCCTTGATACTATTGGAAACGACCAGGAACGATTTTCCTGGAAAAAGCGCTTCCTGATGGAATTATACCGCAGCGGGATGAACCGGGAAACCATTTTAGGGGTTTACAAATTTATCGACTGGGTAATGGAATTACCGGAGGAGTTGGAAGAGAAGATATTAGATGAAACTCACGAAACCGAGGAGGAAAAAACCATGTCGGTATTGACAACCGCCGAAAAAAGAGGGCATAAGAAAGGCTTAGAGCAAGGCTTAGAGCAAGGTTTAGAACAAGGAATTCGTGAAGGAATTTACCCGGCCATTGCCGATCTTTTGGAAATCAAATTCGGTTTTTCGGGCCTGGCGCTGATGGATGAGGTAAAACAGGTCTCCGATATCGAGATGTTGAACAAGATTCGTCTGGTGTTCAAAAACGCCGCCACGCTTGCAGAAGCGCAAGAGGCGCTAAAAAAACTATTGTCGGATAAGAAAGAATAGGACACTCTTCGATGTTGCATTCTCGTCGATTCTCAATACTATTGCTGATTCTTGTTTCCAGCGGCGCGTTTGCCGAAGGCAACGGCGGTTTTTCCGGCGCTTTTCTGCGCGTCGGCTTAGGCGCCCGGGCGATGGCCATGGGCAACGCCCAGGTGGCCACCGCGGATCACGGTTATGGCATGTATTACAATCCCGCGGCGCTGCCGAACCTGGAGAAACGCTATTTCTCGCTCTCCTACAGCAACATGTCCCTGGATCGCAAATTCAACTACATCGGCTTTTCCCTGCCTTTGGCGCCGGTTGCGGGAGCGTCGATCGGGTGGATCAACAGCGGGGTGGGGGATTTGCGCGCCTATAGTTCCACCGGGCAGGACCTTGGCGAGATCGATCACGGCTTCAACGCCATTTACGCCGCCTTTGCTTTGAAAATCATTGCCCTGGCTCAGCAAGAAAAGAAGCTGCTGAACGTGCCGGCCGATTTGATCAGCGTGGGCATTGCGGTCAAATATCTTCGCGAAAGCCTGGATGATAATGAAGATTTCAATTACAGCGGCAAGGGCTTCGGGGTCGATTTGGGAATCTTGCTGAAGCCGCATCCGCGCCTGGCGCTCGGTTATCAAGTAAAAGATATCAATGGCAGTTTGAGCTCCAACACCAACGATATTTTTGAGCGCGGCTCGGATCTGGACAACAGTTTTCCCCTGACCCAAAAGGCGGGATTGTTCTATCACACCCCTTTGAACTGGCTGAGCGTGGCCTACGATTTCGAGTGGAGCAACAAAGGAGAAGAGAAGCACCACATAGGGGCGGAATTGAGCAGTAAGATCGCCTTTGGGCGATTCGGCTACGACAACGACCACTTCACTATTGGCGGGGGGCTGCAATTCCACGCTTACAAAAAACTCTCCATGACCCTCGACTACGCGTTCGTGGATGACGTGGAAGACGAAGGCATCAGCCACGTTTTCTCCTGGCAGTTTCTTTTCTGAACCACGAATTGCACGAATTGCACGAATTATGTACGGATTAATAAAGTAATTCATAAAAGGGGGAAAGTGCTTATGGCAGAATTACTGTACAGAGATGAGGTTTATAAAATTGTTGGGGCAGCCATGGAAGTGCATCGAGAGTTGGGGCCGGGTTTTTTGGAAGCGGTTTACCAGGAAGCACTGGCAATTGAATTTGGATTACAAAACATTCCCTTTCAGAGCAACCCCAGATGAGCTTGTATTATAAGGATCAATCGATGAAAACATTCTCTAGACCCGATTTTTTCTGCTACAATAAAATCATCACGGAAATAAAAGCCTTAAAAAAATGCGCCGAAATCGAAGAAGCCCAGGTCCTCAATGCTTTGAAAGCCAGCAAACAACGGGTCGGCGTTTTGATAAATTTTGGTGAGCCTTCTTTATTCTGGAAAAGATACATCTTCTAAAAATTAAACACCAAAAGTCATCTTGAGGCAGTTACAATTCGTGCAATTCGTGGTTCATATTCAATCAAGGAATAGACGATGAGAGCGTACATTAAACTTCTGGCAATTCTAATAATCATTAGTGGTTCGGGGCTGGCCGCGGCGGAGAATGAGGGCCAAGCCGGGCTGGCGTTTTTGAAAGTGGGAGTGGACGCCCGCGCATCCGGCATGGGGGAAGCCTACACCGCTGCCTCCAATAACGCATTTGCCACGTATTGGAATCCCGCCGGGTTGATGGGCTCCAGCCGCTCCAACGTGGTGTTCATGCACAATGAATGGCTCTTCGACGTGAACGGGGAGTTCGGGGCGCTGCAATTCCGCTCCAACAAATCCAGCCTGGCCTTCCACGTGTACAGTTTTAGCGTGGGCGACATCGAAGTGCGCAGCATTCCCAGCGACATGCCCCTGGAAACCACCGGGGCGAATTATCTCTCCGCCGGGGTATCTTACGCCCGCTCCCTTAGCCAAAACCTGGACGCCGGTCTTACCGTGAAATACCTCTATGAAAAAATATTCTTTGAGTCCGCCGGCGGTTTTGCTGCGGACCTGGGGTTGCTTTACAGAGGATTGCTCCCCAACCTGACCCTGGGGGGCACAATCCAAAACCTGGGCAAAATGGGCGAATTCAAGGATGAAGCCACCACCCTGCCGAAAATTGCCCGCCTGGGCGCGCAGTATGCTTTCCCCCAGGCTCTCGGCCCGGCGAAATTATTGCTGGTCGCCGACCTGGTGAAACCTTTTGACGAGAACCTGCGCGGCCACTTCGGCGCCGAAGCCGGTTTGTGGAAACAACTGATGCTGCGTTTCGGATATATGGCCGGTTACGAGAGCCGTAGCTTCAGCGCCGGGCTGGGGATCCGCAAATCCTTCATCCAGCTCGATTACAGCTACAGCCCCTTCCAGGATGACCTGGGCGACGGGCATCGATTCTCGCTATACCTGGCGCTGTAAATATGTGATTAAGAAAAGGCATGATAATCTATGCGATTGAACCGGAGAGCCGGAGAACCGGTGAAATATGAAAATCACCGGTTCTCCGATTCTCCGGTTCTTCCATTCACTTCGCCTTAACTCTCAAACGTTGCGAATGTCAACCAATCCAACCCCTGCCATAACGGCCCCGCAACCGGCAGTTTCTATCTGGAGATCGGTGCTGGGGCGGGTTTTGCGCAATCCCCTGGGAATTTTCGGCCTGGTAATCGTAACGCTCGCGATTCTGGCCGCGCTCTTCGCATCCCAGCTTGCGCCCTTCGATCCCTATCAACAAATTTTGCCGGATCGGTTGAGAGGCCCTTCTTCCGCGCATTTTATGGGGCAGGATGACCTGGGGCGGGACATCCTCAGCCGGGTAATCTTCGGAACCCGGGTGTCGCTCAAGGTGGGATTTATTACCGTGGCGGTGAGCGCCCTGGTTGGGATGCTGGTGGGGGCGATTGCCGGGTACTTAGGCGGCTGGGTGGATGAAATCCTCATGCGCCTTACCGACGTGCTGCTGGCCTTCCCGGGCATTTTGCTGGCGATTGCCATCATGGCGATTCTGGAACCCAGCTTCAACAACGTATTGATTGCCCTGTGCATTGTGGGCTGGAAAGGGTATGCCCGGCTGGTACGCGGCGAAGTGCTCAAAGAAAAAGAGAAAGAATACGTGCAGGCGGCCCGGGCGTTAGGATACTCGCGAACCCGGATCATCGTCTTTCACCTGCTTCCCAATACCCTGAACCCGGTGTTCGTCATGGCCACCCTGGGCATTGCCGGTATGATCATCTCCGAAGCCGGGTTGTCCTTTTTAGGGCTGGGAACCCAACCCCCCACTCCCAGTTGGGGCGGGATGCTCTCCGATGGAACCAATTACTTCTGGGAAGCTCCGCACATGACCGTTTTTCCCGGCCTGGCGATCATGATCCTGGTGTTAGGATTCTCCTTCCTCGGCGACGCCCTCCGCGACGCGTTGGACCCGCATATCAAATACTATTCGGAAAGCTAAACGCCGTTTCGCAATTTTCCCATCCAATCAAATATAAATTTGACTTTCCGGCTTTAGTTAAGTATTATTTCAACGCTTTATGATGATATTCAGATTTTCGGAGAATTCCGGCAATGATAACGTCCATCGAAATCGAAAATTATAAATCCATCGTCAAAGCCTCCCTTCAGTTAGCCCCGTTTACGCTTCTAATCGGGACAAACGGAAGCGGCAAATCGAATTTTCTGCAGTTGTTAAGGCAGGTTTCGATCTCAACAAGAGGTAGAGTTGAGTTTGAGAAACATGTAAATCATCAAACTGCAAATCAAAGATTTGTATTTAAAAACCACCTCGAAAAATCCTATCAAATTAAAAATAATAATATACCGCAGATTTATGAAGTAATTGAGCTTAGCAACATCAAAGTTTTCTCTCTAAATCCTGAGCACGTTGGTCAACCCGAACAACTCGTGCCTAATCCCACCGTGCTGGAAACCGGACAGGGCGTCGTGCAGGTATTGGATGCCTTGAAAACCGGGGACCGGGAGGATTTATTCGAGTTGATCGAAAGAAGATTGCAGGAGTATGTACCGGAGATCGAAAAGCTAAGCTTTGTACCGGGACAGCAGCAAAAACAATTACAGGTGCGGGAAAAACACCTCAACAAACCGCTTCCGGTCAGCCAGCTATCCGACGGAACCAAGTTAGTGCTGATGATCCTTACCATATTGTACCAGGAAAATCCCCCCACCATGGTGTGCATCGAAGAGATAGACCGGGGAATGCACCCCCGTTTGCTGGAAAAAGTCGTGCAGCTCTGCTTCGATATGGCCCGGCAAGAAGGAATGCCGCAGATTATCGCCACCACCCATAATCCTTACCTGGTAGATCAATTCAAAGGGCATGAGGAGGCGGTAATCATCGTAGAAAAAAAGGACGGGCAAACGATTTTCACCTCTTTGGCGGAGCGGATTGCGCACCTGAAACCGGAAGAGGAGGACCCCCTCGGCCAACTCTGGTTCTCCGGGTTTGTCGGTGGAGTGCCGGTGGAAGGAGCTTAGGATTGGCGGATAATTTCATATACATCCTTTCGGAAGACGATATTGATGACATGTTCTATAACCTCTGCGTGGAGAAGCTCAAAGGAGAGACGTATAAACTGGTTCCCCGCCGGCTTCGCCGGGGTGGGGGCGTTTCCCAGGTTAGAAGATACTTGCCCTTTCTTTTGAGAGACATCTTACACAGCGGCGAAGTCGAGAGCACGTTTTTTGTGATCGTCCTTGACAATGATCGCAGCCCGGCGCACCCCGCTCACCACCCCATACCCCATATTGCCAAATTGCCGAAAACTGAACGTAGAAAAACCTGCCGGTTCTGTGAATTGGAAAAAACCGCCCTCGAAATTTTAGGGGCGGACAGAAACGCCTGGCCCATCAAGGGAGCGATAGCGGTGCCGGTGCAAATGTTAGAAAGCTGGCTGCTGCTGATTTCTAACCCTGAAGAGTATGAGAACGAAGCCTCCCTGCCGTTATTCGCCTGGAAATCCATGCCGCTGGCAAAAATATATTACGCTCCCAGGGAGCCGGAAAATCAATTGAAGGATCTGGCCGGGATCGAAAAAAGAAAATCGGGACTTGCTTCGATGGAAGACTTCTGCTTGCATTGTATCGAGCAATTGTCCCCTGATGAATTGGCCTCCCTCTCGCCCAGCTTCGTCCTGTTCAAAAACCAGATTGATACCTGGTAAATGCGTTTACTTCAAAAGGAATCGTTTCAAATGCCTTCAGACAAAATTATTATCTATTGCGACGGGGCCTGTTCCGGCAACCAGTTTGAGCAAAACGTCGGCGGGTGGGGCGCGGTGCTGCAATACAAAGACCGGGTGAAGGAGATTTACGGCGGGGAGAAGAACACCACCAACAACCGCATGG
>WYBG01000331.1 GCA_011526015.1 Deltaproteobacteria bacterium
ACCCTTTCTCCTGGGTCATTCCCGAATGTTTCTATCGGGAATCTATAAGTTTTAGGCCTGTGGATGCCCGATAAAGACATTCGGGCATGACAAAGGGGTGCAAGAACTTAGTGTTTGTCGCAGTAGTCGCCGCCGCCTGCGAATTAAAATAGAAGTGTAACTGATGTTACGCACACATTCATTGGTAAGGGGCTGAAGCCCCTAATTGGGTTATTTGGGTATTCCAGGTCCCCGCGCTGAAGCGCGGGGCTATTCAAATGAGCCTATGAATAGCCCCGCCTTTTAAGGCGGGGAAGCATGAAACCTCCTCACCAATTGAGGGGCTTTAGCCCCTTCCCCGTTTAATGCGTAACATCAGATTGTAAAATGAATTTCATTAAGGTATGAACATGGATACTATTTACCTGATCGCATTTTTGGTCGCCTGGGTGGTTTTGCAGCGCTGGATTCTCCCCCGCCTGGGCATTAGCACCTGAATGGCCAGCGCCTGCCCGCCTGAAAAGGCTAACCGGCAGGCTCGCTCGGTCGAGCGACAGACTAAAACCGAAAGTGAAACCGGAAAAAATCAACCGGAAAGCGCCGAAGCACCAGAATAATTACGCAATATGTATTGCGTATTCCGTATTGCGTATTGCGTTTCTTAAAACCAAAACGCGGGTAAACCCCAATGGAAGGCCACGCTCGTCATAGCAAAATCGGAAAAGCTTTCGGAATCGGAATTATCGGGCTGGGGGAAGGCAAAGGACTGGTGAAGGGCCTGGAAGGCCACCCGGAGTTGCAGGTGGTAGCGGTGTGCGATACCAACCCGGATCTGCTGGAGAAAATCCGCCGGGTGTATGAAATTCCCCACGCTTACAGCGATCTCGCCGGGATGGTCCAACGCCGGGACGTTGACATTATCGCCATTTACACCCCCGACCAACTGCACATCCGGCACATCGCCACTGCTTTTCAGGCCGGGAAGCACGTCATCTGCACCAAACCGCTGGTAAATTCCCTGGAGGAAGCGCGGGAAGTGATCCGCCTGACCGAGCAGTACCCCCAAACCCGCCTGATGGTCGGGCAGAGTTCCCGGTTCTTCGGCCCCATGCAGCAACAGCGCAAAGCCTACGAATCGGGAAAATTGGGCCGGCTCAGCTTTGCGGAGGCCCATTACGTGCATGATATGCGCTGGTTCTACGGCAACCGCCCCTGGGCGCGGGAAGGGGGCTTCGATCTGCTGTTCGCCTGCTGCTCCCACCCGGTGGACCTGGTGCGCTGGTACCTGGGCGACGTGGAAGAAGCGTTCGCTTATGCGGATCAGTCCTTCGTCGCTAAAGAAGCGGGATTCCACGGCAATGATACCTTCATCATCAACCTGAAATTTACCGGCGGGCGGATCGGGCGGGTGTTAGGTTTTTACGGATTGGAGCAGCCCCACCAGCGCCGCCCCTGGATCGAAGTGGCGCTCTACGGAACCGCCGGCACCTTCATCGCCAGCTATCCGCAGCTGCAATCCCTGCAAAAATTCACCGGGGAGCATGAACGGCTGGAAAGCTACTTCGAGGATATTTACCACTATTTCCAGTTCGAGGGCATCAACCACCACGCCGGGGAATTCGTGAACTACCTGGAATATTTTGCCCGCTGCCTGGTTCGCGGTGAAACCGCGCTGCCCGACGCGGTAGATGGCTTCAAAACCATCGCCGCGTTAGAGGCTATCCGGGAGTCGATCCGCAGCGGCCGGCCTGCTAAAGTGGAAGCGTTGTAAGCTCCCGGAACCAAAAATAAATTAGTTGAAATCCTTCCCTGAAAGTGCTACTTTTACCCTCGCCACTGGATTCCCGATTCTCGATTCTCGATACTGGATGCTGGATACTGGATGCTCTATATTTGATACTCGATAAATCAGCCAGGCTGGAATCGAGCATCCAGCATCGAGAATCCAGCATCAGAAAAAAATCCGGTCTCAAAGCCAGGAGGATCTATAATGAAAGTCCTCGCCAGGTTTGCCACGCTGATTCTGCTTCCCTCAACTTTGATGGTCTCCGTTGCAATCGCCAAAGAACGCCCCCAGCCCCGGGGCAATGCCAATTTCCGCTCCCAGGCGCTTCCCCAAACCCAAACCCTGTGGAACATCAACAACATTGCCGGATGGATTCGCAACGACGGGTATTCCGGGAACAACCCGTTTACCGGCAACTCCGGGGTAAAATATCCCCGGGGAACCGCGGGGGTGATTTTTTGGGACGGCATCGTCTGGGGCGGGAGGGTATTCCAGTCGCACTGGCCGCAGCCGGAGGGCAGCTACCGGGTGGGCGGGCAGACTTATAATATTTGCACCCAACCGGGGCGCGTCGCCATCGCGGGAACTCCTACCGACCCGCCGGTCGCATCCGACCCGCTCTCCGCCTACATTTACCGCATCCGGGCGGACTGGGAAACGCTAACCCCCGGCGACCCGGGGGTGATCCGCGACGCCGCGGAGTTGAATAATGTGGACACCTCCCAGGTGACCCCGGCCATGGCCCAGGCGGTATTGGATGATTACCAATGGGCCTGGAACAACTGGCCGGTGGACTTTGGCGCGCCGTTTTACGACCTGAACGGCAATGGCGTCTATGAACCGGCATTAGGAGAAACCCCCGGCCTGCAAAACGCCGACCAGGTGGTCTGGTTCGTCTTCAACGATTTGGACCCCGCCTTAACCAACGAATTTTTTGGCTGCCAGCCCATCGGCCTGGAGGTGCAGGCGACGATATGGGGCTACAAAACCAACGGCGTTCCCGGCCAGGTAATCTACCAGCGCTACAGGTTGATCAACAAATCCGGCTTCCCGGTAGATTCTATGTTCATTGCCGCAAAATGGGCGGATCCGGACGTCGGCGTTTATACCGATGATCTGGCCGGCTGCGATTCCCTGCTGGACCTCGGGTTCTGCTACAACGGCTACCCGATCGATAACGAATTCCAGGTGTTCGGCCTCCCCCCGGCGGCCATCGGCTACACACTCTTGCAAGGCCCCCTAATTCCCTCCCCGGGGGACACCGGCTGGTTCGACTTCCGCAAAATCCCCGATCACAAAAACCGCCCCATGACCGCTTCTCCATATAATGTCGCTGTTACGATGATGGATCCGATTTTCGGCGAATACGAATATGCCCTGGCATATTATAACCTGCTGAACGGTTATATCGGAACCGAAGACACCCTGAATCTCTCTCCTTTTACACACGGTTCCGGCCCGTATCTCGGCCGGCCGACCAAATTTCCCGTAAATGGCGACCCGGTTACCGGCATCGGCGACGTTGACGGGCAGGGAGAAAACCTGCCTCCGGGAGACCGGCGCCTGATGGTTTGCAGCGGGCCGTTTTCGATGCAGAACGGGGACACCCAGGAGGTGGTGTTTGCCGTGGTGGGCGGCATCGATCCGGCGGGCGACCACCTCTCCGCCGTGGCGAAGCTGAAAGAGAACGTGCAGATGATCCGCGCTGCTTACCCGCAGGCGCTGGCGTTTCCGAAAGTTTCCTACCGCCTCACCCATCCTTCCAATACCGCCACCATGCTGCGGGTGCAGGCGGATTTGCGCGAATTTTCCGGGGTCATCTCCGGGGAGGTTCAATTTTCCCCGGAAACCGGCGGCGAGCCGGGCTTCGCCATGCCGCTCTATGACGACGGGCTGCACCACGACAGCCTGCCGGGAGACAATATCTGGGGAAACGCCGCCGGGCTGAACAATCGCAAATTCCCCTTCAAAGGCGACCTGGCCGTGCAAACCCTCTCCGGGCAGCACGATTTCGAGGGTATTTTCTCCCACGTGCGCCTGCGCCCCCTGCCGGATTTCACCAACTGGCGGGTGGTCTGGGAAAATGGGCAGCAGGATTCCAGCATCAACTATTTCGAGAAGGTGCGCCTGGCCTTCGATCTTCGCAACCGCGACCAGTTGAACACTATCGACAATATCACCCTCTTCAACTTCGAGCCGCTCTCCAACAACCAGACCATCCAGTTCAGCCAGCCCATCCCCCCCGGCGGGACCGCTTCCCATCCCGATTTCAATTTTGTGTTAGTCGGCCCTGCGCAGGGCGATTCGCTGCGCTTCTCCTTCCGGCTCCAATTCGATTATAACTCGCAGGTTCTCTCTTCTACTCAGGCGGTGTTAAGCTGGGCGCCCGGCCCCTATTGGGGAGACACGCTGGAGGTTATTCCCATCAGCGGGGTACCCGACAACGTCTTCCCAATTGTCGCTGACCCTTCGCTGTTGACCGGGCATTTCTACCAGATTGCCTTTTTCGACTCTTCCGGGGAACTGCGTTGGCGGCTTATCGACCAGAACACGGGAGCGCTCAAGCTGGATAACATTCCCATCAGCAATAATCCCAATTTCCCCCACCCGGTGGCGGATGGAATTTTATACCAGGTTACCGATCCGGCAGCAAATCCCGGCTTCGTTGATTTTCAAACTGTGGCCAATGCTGCCGGGCCGCTGGTTCCCCCGGAAGGGGCGGCGGCCGGTTTTGCCGGGTTTCCTTCACTAAATCCCACCGCCAACCAGCAAGTCGGGGAAGGAATCTGGCTGATCCATACCGCCGAGCTCGGCTTCCAGGGAAGTTATTTCCTGTTCATTGACCGCATCACCCGGAATGGGAGCAACTGGTCGAAAATTCTGGGATACGATTATGAGGTGCGCTTTACTGCGGGTGGTAGCTATGCCTGGAAAGCATACCAGGATCAATCGGTGATGCCGGTGCCTTTTGAGTTATGGAACATCGGCGCCAATACCCCCAACGATCCCGGCGACGACTACCGCATGGTTCCCTGGGTGCTCGATGACGATGAAAACGGTGCATTCAACATGGGTGTCCCCGGAACGAAGACCCTGGGTCTTTATGATCATACCGTTTCTCCCGGCGAAGATGATCCGTTTACCGATTGGATTTACTGGATGAGACCGGAAGATACTTCCCCCGGCCAGGCCGGTTATTTAGCCGCGGTGGCGCAAATGCTGGCCGGAACCTATACCGGAAGTTCTGAAACTGAGGTAATGGCCAGGATGGTGCTGGCAAATTGGAACGGCGACATCGGCACCCCCCCTCCTTCCGGCCAGTACAACCAGGATTTGCCGGAAGCGGGAACCATTTTCCGCATTCGCGCCAAGAAGCCCAATCTGCCGGGAGATATATTAGTGGTACATGGCACGGTGGGCATTGCAGAACAACCAACGCCGGATGTATTTGAACTATATCAGAACTACCCCAACCCCTTCAACCCGGTTACGCACATTCAATTCAGCCTGGCCGGCAAGGTGAAGGTGAAATTGGAGGTTTTCAACGTGTTGGGGCAGCGGGTAAAAACCCTGGTGGACAGCGACCTGGCCCCCGGGAAACACCAGGTGGCCTGGGACGGGCGCAACGACGCCGGGGCAAGAGTCGGATCGGGGCTTTATTTCTATCGCTTGAAAGCCGGCGATTACGTTAAATCGCGCAAGATGATTCTGATCAAGTAATATGCCGGGAGAATCGGCCCTGGCAATGTCAACCGGGCGCGGCACAAATCACACAGGCACTTTCTCGCCACACAGCTCTGCTGTGTGGCGCAAATGGGGAGGCTCTGCCTCCCGTGAGAGAGCGCAATGTGTCATGCGCCATGTTGTGTTCAGGTCAATCATACCCATCTTTATCAAACCACAGGAGGATAGCGCCATGAAGCGATATATCAGTTTTTTTCTGGCATTAACGGCTATGGGAATATTCATAGCCGCTTCCATGTTAAGCGCCCGGGAGAAAGCGGGCCAGAAAACTGCCCCAAACCCGGCGGCTTCTTACTCGCAAATCGAGGAAACCCAAACCCTCTGGAATATCAATAATATTGCCGGGTGGATTCGCAATGACGGTTATTCTGCACACAATCCTTTAACTGAGCAAAGCGGGGTCTGGTATCCCCGGGGAACCGCCGCGGTGATTTACCAGGATGGTATTGTCTGGGGCGGGAAGGTAACCCAGTCCCATTGGGCTCAGCCTTGGGGCAGCTACCGGGTGGGCGGGCAAACCTACGTTATCGGAACCGCTCCCGGCTACATTGTTCAGGCAGGCACTCCAACCACTCCTCCGTATGCTTCGAACCCCAATGAGGCATTCATCTACCGCATCCGCGCGGACTGGGAGAACCTGACTGTGAACGACCCGGAAGTGATTCAGGATGCCGCGGAGTTGAATAACGTCGATCCTTCCCAGGTGACCCCGGCCATGGCGCAGGCGGTATTGGATGATTACGAATGGTCCTGGAACAACTGGCCGGTGAACTTAGGCGCCCCGTTCTATGACCTGAACGGCAACGGCATTTACGAACCGCCCCTGGAAAAGCCCGGTTTGCAAAACGCCGACCAGGTAATCTGGTTCGCCTTCAATGACCTGAATGCCGGGTTGACCACCAGTTTATATGGTTCCCAACCCATCGGTTTAGAAGTGCAGGTAACCATGTGGGGCTATAAAACCAACGACGCCCCCGGCCAGGCCTCTTTTCATCGCTACCGCCTGATCAACAAATCCGGTTTTCCGGTGGACTCCATGTTCATCGCCGCCAAATGGTCGGACCCGGATTTGGGCGTCTATACAAATGATTTTGTCGGTTGCGACTCCATCCTGAATATCGGATTCTGCTACAATGGGTATCCCACCGACCCCGATTTCCAGGCTTTTGGCCTCCCCCCGGCGGCCATCGGATATGCAATCTTGCAAGGGCCGGTCGCGCCCTCCCCGGGCGATACCGCCTGGTTCGATTTCCGGAAGATTCCCGATCACAAAAATTTGCCCATGACCTCTTTTGGGTATTTTGCAGCCGGCAGTGTGATTTCCGATCCTGACCTGGGAGAATACCAGGGCACCCTGCAGTGGTATAATTTGTTGAATGGGTATATTCCCACGGAGGACACTTTATTTCCCACACCCTGGTTTCACGGCTGCGGGCCCCTGGCCGGCTCTCCCACCAAATTCCCGGTAAACGGCGACCCGGTCAGCGGCTTCGGCGATATTGACGGCTGCGGAACCAATCGTCCCCCGGGCGACCGGCGGATGACGATAAATACCGGGCCGTTTACCATGCAGAACGGCGACACCCAGGAGGTGGTGTTTGCCGTGGTGGGCGGCATCGATCCCCAGGGCGATCACCTCGCCGCGGTGGAGAAACTGAAAGAAAACGTTCAGTTCCTCCGCTCCCAGTATCCCGAACCGATGGCCTTGCCGGTAGTGTCTTATCGGACCAGCCACCCTACCAACACCACCACGGAACTGCGGGTGCGGGCGGATTTAAACGAATTTTCCAATGTAACCGGCAGCGCGGTTGAGTTTTCCCCGGAATTCGGCTCCGAACCGGGCTTCTTTTTGCAACTTTTCGACGACGGCCTGCACAACGACAGCCTGCCGGGCGATAACATTTGGGGAAATTCTACTACCTTGAACAATCGCAAATATCCCTTCAAAGGCGATCTGGCAATTATGGCTTCTTCCGGCTCGCCATTCTTTGAGGGTATTTTCTCCCACCTGCGCCTGCGCCCCCTGCCGGATTTCACCAACTGGCGGGTGGTCTGGGAAAACGGGCAACAGGATTCCAGCATCAATAATTTCGAGAGGGTGCGCCTGAGGTTCGATATTCAAAATGCGGATTTTGCCAACAGTATCAGCAATGCCACGATCATCAATTTTCACCCGGTTTCGAACAACCAGACCATTCAGTGGAATCAATCCATCCCGCCCGGGGGGAGCACCAGCAGCGAGCTCCTCTATTTCATTTTAGAAGGGCCGGCGCAAGGGGATTCGCTGGCGTTTTCCTACCGCTTGCAGTTCGATTATCATTCCCAAATTATTACCGCCCAACGCCCGGTGGTTCCCTGGTCGCCGCCCGCGGTTTGGGGCGACACCCTGGGGGTGACGGCGCTGCGGGGAGTGCCTTACAACGTCTTTCCGATTGTCGCCGACCCGCTGTTGATCACCGGGCATCTCTATCAAATCACCTATTTTCTCTCTCCAGACAGTATCTCAACCCTCTGGCGGCTGCAGGATTTGAATACCGCGGCCATCCTGCTCGACAACCAGCCCATTGCTAATGACCCGCTGTTCCCCCACCCGGTGGTGGATGGCATTCAGTTCCAGGTTAGCAATCCCATCCCGGATTTTGTCAGTTTCCAGGTGGTGGCCAACGCCGCCGGGTCTCTCGATCCCCCGGAACAGGGCTGCTTTGCGTTCAATAACAACGGTTTTCCGTTCCTCAACGGCTCCGACCGCCCGAATAGAGACCGCCAGCAGACCAACGGCAGCGCCTGGGGCATACACACCGGGATGACCGGCGCAGCCAACAACGGAACTTTTGAATACTTTAAAACCCGGGTCAGCATGGGTGGGGCGCGCTGGCCCCTGATCGTTCCGTATGATTTTGAAATCCGTTTTACCGCCGGGCCGAACTGGGGATTTGAGCCGCTGGCCTTTGTGACCGGCCAGGGCACCGGCGGAACCCCCATGGAGATGCCTTTCGAGATTTGGAACACCGGCGTAAACACCCCCGATGATCCGAGCGATGATTATCGTTTATTTCCCTATCTGATCGATAGCGAGCAGGACGGGGAATTCGACCTCGCCGCCATCGACCACCCGGTATCCGGCGGCAACGACGACCCGGAAACGGACTGGTTCTACTGGGTCATACCGGCGGACCAAACCCCCGGGCAGGCCGGTTATGAGGCGATTGCCAACGAAGTCACCACCAATCCCGCCGCCCACGAGTATTTAGGCCCCCTCACCGCCGGCACCGACGCCATGCGCCGCATGGTGCTGGTAAACTGGAACGGCGGCGACGTAAGCGATCCGACCTTCCCGGCAAATATGGACGCGGTCATGCCGGAGGAGGGCACGGTATTTCGGATCATTAGCAGCAAGCCCAACAATCCCGGGGATACTTTGCGGGTGCTTGGCACGGTGGGTATTATAGCGCAGCCGCTTCCCGAGGTGTTCGACTTATCCCAGAACTACCCCAACCCCTTCAACCCGGTGACGCACATTCAATTCAGCTTAGCAAATAAGGTGAAGGTGAAATTGGAGGTCTTCAACGTGTTGGGGCAGCGGGTGAAAACCCTGGTGGACAGCGACCTGGCCCCCGGGAAGCACGAAGTGGCCTGGGACGGGCGCAACGACGCCGGGGCAAGAGTCGGTTCGGGGCTTTATTTCTATCGCTTGAAAGCCGGTGATTACGTTAAATCGCGTAAGATGATTTTGATCAAATGACCCCCGGTTGTTGTAGGGGCGATTCGCGAATCGCCCCACGCGAATCGCCCCTACGACATTTTTCAATCCGCATTTTTTCCCTTCCCTAAATTCCTATTGACACCCTTTTCCGATTATCCTATTATTCAGCGCATTTTCTCAGAATATGGATATAATCGGTTTGCATCACCATGGCCTACGCCGTAAAAGAAATTTATTACACCTTGCAGGGCGAGGGCGTGCACAGCGGCCGCCCGGCGGTGTTCTGCCGCTTTGCCGGGTGCAACCTCTGGAGCGGGCGGGAGGAAGACCGCGCCGGCGCCATCTGCCGGTTCTGCGATACCGATTTCGTGGGGGTTGACGGCCCCGGCGGGGGCAGATTCCCTACCGCGGAAGCCTTAGCCCGCGCGGTGCTGGAGAAATGGCCGGTTTCCGCTCCCGGCAACCCGGCGGAGCTTCGCGGGGATACGGCTCGCCCCTTTGTGGTCTGCACCGGGGGTGAGCCGCTGCTGCAATTGGATGAAGCGTTGGTGGAGGCGTTTCATCGAGAGGGAATCGAGATCGCCGTGGAAACCAACGGCACTTTGCCGCCCCCGCGGGGCATCGGCTGGATTTGCGTCAGTCCCAAGGCCGGGGCCGAGCTGCTGCTGCGCGCCGGCAATGAATTGAAGCTGGTCTATCCCCAGCCCGGCGCGGAACCGGAACGTTTCGCGAACCTGAACTTTCAGCATTTCTCCTTGCAGCCCATGGACGGCCCGGAGGTGCGGAGCAACACCCAATTAGCCCTGGAGTACTGCCTCAAACACCCCCAATGGCGGCTGAGCCTGCAAACTCATAAATTGTTGAATATACCGTGAATCGGGAAGCGGGCTGCGAGTCTTGAGTTGCGAGTTTTGAGTTTAGAGTTGTGGGTCTTGAGTTTCGAGTTGCCCCTTCAGGGGTTAGCGGTTCTTCAAAAATGCGATTTCAAAAAAAGGAATTCCTTCCTATGGTACGTTCCCGTATTGCCCTGTTCGCTCTGATAGCGTTTTCCCTCCTGCCCCTGCTTGCCCAGCCTTACGAAATCGGCCACGTTTTCGTCACTTTCCAGGACAGCGCCCGGGGGAATCGCTCCGTTCCCGTGCACGTCTATTATCCCGCGGACGCCCCGGGTGACGGGGTTCCGGTTGCTGCCGGAACAGAGAAGTTCCCCCCGGTCTCTTTCGGGCACGGTTTTTTGATGGTGTGGAGCGCCTACGAGAATATCTGGTCGGCGCTGGTTCCGCAGGGATTCATGGTCGCGCTGCCGTCCACCGAGGGCGGCCTGCTGCCCAACCATTTGAATTTTGCCCGCGACCTCGCTTTTGTGATCCGGGCGGTGCAGGCGGAGGGAGAAAATCCGGCCTCCCTGTTTTTCCAGCGGGTGGATAGCGCCTGCGCGGTGATGGGACACTCCATGGGCGGGGGAGCCAGCTTTCTGGCCGCGGAAGAGAATCCCTGGATCACCGCCCTGGCGAACTTGGCCGCGGCGGAGACCAATCCCTCGGCCATCGCCGCCGCTGCCAATATAGGCCTTCCGTCGCTGGTATTTGCCGGGGCAAACGATTGCGTAACTCCGCCGGCGGCGCAGCAAATCCCGCTCTATAACGCCCTCGCTTCTACCTGCAAAACCTACATCGAAATTACCGGCGCCACCCACTGCCAGTTTGCGGAGAACAACTCCATTTGCAACTTAGGGGAGATCGGCTGCGCCCCCGCGACCATCTCCCGCGCGCAGCAGCACCAAACCGTGAGCGATTACCTGCTGCCCTGGCTGAAAGCGGTTTTGCAGCGCGATGTTTCCGCCTGGGAGAGTTTTCAAACCCTGCTCTCCGGCGACCCGCGAATTACCCATGAGCAGCTCGCCGATCTGCGCGGGGACGTGGATGGGAGCGGCGCGGTGAACTCCACCGACGCCCTGGTCATCCTCTCCCACGACGCCGCGCTGCCCATCCCATCCGCGTTCCAGCAGCGCATTGCCGCCGGCATTGGCGACGCCAACGCCGACGGGCAGACCAATTCCACGGACGCCCTGCTGGTGCTATCCTTCGACGCGGGGATTGCCATCCCTTTCCCGGTAGGGCTTCCAACGTGCCTGTGACGCAGCAGAATTCCGCTTTAGCGCACTAACAGCATCTTCCGGCTGGCAACCTGGCTGCCGGCTTCCCCCGAAGGGGTGGATACCCACAGGCGATAGAGATAAACCCCCGAACTGGCGGGGCGGCCAACGTCATCCCGGCCGTCCCACACCACGGTATGCTCCCCGGCGGTCTGCTGCCGGTTAAGCAGGGTGCGCACTACTTGCCCGGCGGCATTGTAAACCGTTAATCGCACCGCGGCGCTTTGCGGCAAATGGTAGCTGATGGTGGTGGAGGGATTGAAGGGATTGGGATAATTCTGCCGCAGCAGCACAGAGTTGGGAATTGGGTTGCCGGGAACCGGTACTTCAACGCCCGTGGGCGGCTCCCCGCCGGTGGTGGTTTTCAGGATCGCGCCGCCCTCTCCCACGACGTATCCATTGTCAAGATCGGTAAAATAGACCCCGCGCAGGGTTTGGACGGTTCCACTCATTTGCGGCTGCCAGTTCACCCCCGCATTGGTCGTCTTCAGAATTACGCCGCCCGCGCCCACGGCAAAGCCAATCAAACCGGTATTGCTGATGGGAAAATCAATCCCGTAGAGCGCCCCCGGAAACAACACCGTGGTCCAATTCGCCCCGCCGTCGATGGTGCGGGAAATCGCTCCCTGGCCGTTCCATACTGCGGAAGCAGCGTACCCGATATTCATATCCGTAAAATCGATTCCGTAAATCCGGCCCTCGTTGCCATTGAGATAAAAAGCGCTGAAGTCCCAGGTTGCCCCGCCGTCGGTGGTTTTTCCAAATAGGGGTTGAAAGATGGAATTTTCGCCGCCCACAAAACCGATTTGCGGGCTGAGCAGTTGCGCTCCCCAAAAACCGCCCCCGATAAGGCCGCTCTGCGCCACGGTCCAGGTGGTTCCGCCGGTGGTGGATTTCAGGATGGTCTGCGAGCTTCCCCCGCAAATTCCCCGGTCGAAAAAAATCGATAGCGAGAGCAGATCGTCAGTGACCCCGGTAGAAAGGGGCAGCCAGCTCAAACCGCTGTTGGTGGTTAGCAAAATAAGCCCGTTATTGCCCGCCGCTACCGCTTTATTCGGGTTATCTTCCAATACGTGAATATCATTGAGGTCAACCGGAACGCCGGGCGGGGAAATATTCAACCATTCCCCTCCCCCGTTGGCGGTTTTTAACACTGTCCCCCCGGCCCCACACACAAAACCGCTATCGGGATTTATAAAGTGCACCGAAAGCAGGTCGTTGCCGACCCCGGAATTCAGCGTATTCCACCCGGACTGGGCAAACAGCGCCGCGCTCGAAAAAATGCCCCCGATCAACGCTCCGATTATAAACATGAATCGTTTCATCGCAGATTCCTCCTGGATTATTCGAAGATTGATGATTGAAAATTGAAGATTGAAGATAAGAGGTGCAGGCATAAAACGAAAGTCGAAAATGAGTCGCATGGTTGATGCGTTTCTCCCCGGCGCCGCCCCCGCGCATTTTTTGCATCCTGCTGCGCAATATCCTGCCCCACCTGGGGCATTTTCCAGCCTCCTCCAATTTTCAGCGGCGCGACAGCAGCAATTAATTCCATTCTGAACAACGATTTATAAAACAGGCGCTTTTTTCTCCGCTATTTGGCACCGGAATTGATTTCCGGGTAGAGCAGGAACGGGAAGGAGTCTTCGGTCGAAATCGAAACCCGGGGTTTATCCACCATGAAAGGAATTGACCATGCCATATACCCACTCCGAAATACTGCCGCAGTTACGCAAGGCCGGAGATAAAGTTCAGCGGGAATTCGAGCAATACGCCTGCGTCAGAACTTGCTCCCGGGGGGAGTTCATTGCCTTAGAGGGCGACCGCTGCCACTATTTCCACCTGGTCGTGTCCGGTTCCCTGCGCATTTATAAAGGGGACGAATACGGGCGGGAAATCACTTTATATAAAGTAAAACCCGGGGAAAGCTGCATTCTCTCGGCCTTCTGCATTCTTAATGGCGGGGAATTTCCGGCCAATGCGATGGCGGAAGAAATGACCCAGGTGATCGAAATCCCCGCCATTGTTTTCCGGGATTGGTTAGACCGCCATGAATTCTGGCGCGATTACATCTTCTCGCGGTTTTCGGTGCATCTTTCCAATATCATTTCCCGGATCGAATCCCTGGTATTCCGGCGCATGGATGAGCGCATCGCCCAATTCCTGGTGCATTCCGCTTCCGGCGCTTCCAACCGGGTGAAGCTGACCCACTCCGATATCGCCCGGGAGCTGGGCACCGCCCGCGAAGTGGTGAGCAGAATCCTGAAAAATTTCGAAAAAGCCCGCCTGATCCGGCTCTCCCGGGGCAACATCACCATACTCAATCAACAAGGGCTGTTTCCCGGGGCAGGAAGCAGGGGCAGGTGACAGGAGCAGGTGACAGGGGCAGGAGCAGGTGGCAGGGAGAAGTAGGAGTGCGAATTAAGAGTTGGATTTTTGACGCAGATATACGCTGATTTTTATGACAAATCTATGCAAAAATGGTCAAAAATGGATTCGTTTTCAGCGAAAATCATTAGATTCAGCGTCTTTCAGCGTCAACTCTGTAATTGGCATTTATAGAAAAAAGTGTCTCTTAAGAGGGCGGATAGCAAAGCCATCCCTTTGGAAGAGAACGCAAGGCTTCGCTATGCGCCCTCTGCGGTGAATAATTTACCCCAAATGTGACCCAAAACTCCCCGAAAGCGCAAACAATTCCCCTCACCTCACCAGCAGCATCCGGCGCGCCTGCACCTGATCGCCGGCGTGAATGCGGTAGAAATACATTCCCGAACTCACCGGGCGGCCATGGCGATCCCGGCCCTCCCATACCACCGATTTCTCGCCCGGCAACTCCGGCGCATCCACCAGGGTAATCACTTCCTGCCCGAGAATGTTATAGATTTTCAACGATACCCGGGAGGGATGGGGCAAAGTGTAGCGGATGGTGGTGCCGGGATTAAAGGGATTGGGATAGTTTTGCTCCAGGTTGAATTCGAGTGCGATTGGCGCATCCGGCTCCACGCCCAGCGCGGGACCGGGGAAGAAGTACTCCAGCCCGATATCTAGGTGCGCCCGCCAACTGCCCCAACTGTGCCCCTCGTGCCACTCGTTCCAGGACATTTCATACCCTTTTGCCGGGAGAATGTCGCGCAGCGCCCGCCCATCCAGCATTATGTCCGCTTCGTAGGTTCCCCAATCCACATAAAAGACCAAATCTTTATTAGGTCCGGTCACCAGGGTGTTGTAAACCTCTTTATCTTTCGGCCAGTAGGCCGGAGAGTACGGCCCGCACAGCCCGAAATCTTCCGGGTGGCTGTAACAGATCTGGGTGGAGATCAGCCCTCCGAAGGAAATGCCCACCATGGCCCGGCTGGCGGGGTCGCGCCGGGTGCGGTAGCGCCCGTCGATGGCGGGCATCAGCTCGTCGATGATGAAGGCGCTGAATTGCCCGGTCTGGTTAAAGGCGTATTCGTCATCGCGGTTTACCGGGGGCACGAATACCCCGATGAGCGGCTGAATCCGCTGCTCCGCGATGAGATAATCCAGCACGTTGTTGGCGTAGGCCAGGGAAATATACTCCAGCCCGTCGTGGAACAGCACCACCGGGAAACTGTCGGTCGGCGAGGTTTCATAAGAAGGCGGGGTATAGACCCGCACTAAACGGGAATTGTTCAACGCGGCGCTGTAGGCCGTAGTATCGTGCAGGGTTCCGTGGGGAATATTGGGATAATACGCGATCTCCGGGGGATCGACGTAGGCCGGCATGGCCAGCTCGGAATTGGGCCCGAACCCGCCCCACACCTGGCGGGGATTCAGGGGATCGAGAATCCAGGTGCTGCCGTTGAGCACGAATTTATAATCCAGCCGGGCGTCGGTTTCGAAGACCTCCTGGCGATACCAGAAATTGGTGCCCGGCACTTTGGCCATCGGAAACGCGTAGGGGTCCCAGCCGTTGGCATCGCCGGGGACGAACACGCTATTGCCGCTGCCGCGGTAAATGTAATACACCACGTTCTCGCCCTC